>NZ_JBQYSN010000040.1:0-39153 GCF_052686535.1 Agrobacterium sp. DKPNP3
TTCTGTTATCAATGGCCGAATGCAACGCTGCCAATGCCAGCGGTGTATCCAGTCGTCTCGACAGCGCGTAACCCACAACCTTGCGACTGCAGGCGTCGAGAATGACAGCAAGGTAGCAGAAGCCAACGGTGATGCGGATATACGTGAAGTCGGCCACCCAGACCATATCGGGCCGCGCCGGGATCACATTACGATATAGGTTCGGGTAGATCGGTGAATCGTGGTTGCTGTCGGTCGTGCGAACATACCGCTTGCGGGGCTTAATCCCGAGGCCATTGGCTCGCATGATCCGAGCGACACGCTTGTGGTTGACCAGATGGCCTCGTCGCTGAAGCTCGTGTGTTATGCGTCGATATCCTTAACAAGGCAGTTCGTCCTGGATGTCCTCGATGATTGCAACGAGTTCGCTGTCGCCGAGATTTAAAGCTTTTGCCGTTGATCGGTAATAGTAAGTGCTTCTTGGAAGATCGATCATTTTGCACCCCCGTCTGACAGAGCAGGCCGGGGACCGGTGATGATGGAGGAGCTCCCGCTGTCGCCGGCGGTCGGCTGACGCGGAGTTTTTTTAACCAGGTCCAGTTCCATGGTGAGTTGGCCGACCTTTCGTTCCAGCGCCGCAATGTGGGCCTCGTACTCGGCGATAACGCTCGCCTCAGCCTCCTCATCGTTCAGTTCGCCGCGATCGAACTGCGTTAGCCACAACTGGATGAGGTTGGCCGAAACGCCGTATGTCCGCTGTGCATCACGGCGTCCGATGACGCCGTTGCGGATATCCTGGCAAAGCTGCAACTTGAACGGCGTGGAATGCCGACGACATGGACCTCGGGACTTCATGAGCCTTCTCCGATTTAGGCCCGCAGAGTGTATCAGTTTTTCCGTGTGCCGTGGTCCAGCCCGAGGGGTTCACTCCATAATTGGCTCAGTTCTGCGTGGAAACCAACACCCCACTTGACTTTTCTCCGATACCTCGCATAACTGGGTAATCGATAACCCGTGGGAGGCGGTGAACTCGTGACAGTTTCGCTTTCTGATATTGCGCAGCGTGCCGGCGTCTCCGTGAAGACGGTGTCAGGCGCTTTGCATGGTGGCTCCGCTCGCATGTCGGATGATACGCGGCAGAAGATAAAATCGATTGCCGAGGAACTGGGCTATGTCACCAATCTTGCCGCTCGCGGGGTGAGGCAGGGCTGGCTTCCTTTGATCGGCGTTGTCTCCGATGGCCTGATCACCTCTCCTTTCGCAACGGAAATCGTTGTTGGCCTTGATGGTGCGGCGCGCAATGCCAGCATGGCCGTCTTTACCATCAATCATAGCAGCGGGCAGATGTTGGGATCGGTGCTCGATGAGGTGCTGCAATTTCGGCCGCGTGCGGTGGCTTACGCGGCCATGTACCATAAGCAGATCGCCCTCCCCGCAAAGCTAGCGCGCGCGGTTCGAGTGATGATCAACTGCCGTGAGGCTGCGGGGCGCGTCACATCGCTGGTGCCGGATGAAGCGCGTGCCGCGCGGGAGATCGTCAGACACCTGCTCGCCGCTGGCCGTCGGCGCATTGCTTTCATCAATCTTCCCGGAATTCTGGCTGGCGCATTGCGCGAAAAGGGATTTCGCGCCGTCCATGACGAAGCCGGCATTGCCCCTTTCGGCGTTTTTCCGGCCGTCAGTGGTGCCATCTACGGCGACGATGTCCCGAGTCTCGTTTCCACGCATATCGAGGATTTTGCACGCTCCGGCGTGCGTCCGGATGCGATCCTCTGTGGCAACGATCGTGTGGCGATGGAGGTCTACGCCGCGCTCGGCCGCGCGCAACTGCGCATTCCTGATGACATCGCGGTCGCCAGTTTCGATAACCAGGCGGAACTCGCGTCGCGGCTTGATCCGCCATTGACGACGATGGCTTTGCCGCACCGTGAGATGGGGCGTCTGGCGATCGAAATTCTTCTCGCCGAGCAACCTGCCCCCCCACATCTGCGTGAGTTGCCTTTTCACCTCGTAGAACGCGCATCTGTCTGAAATTCTGAGTTATATCAAGGAGGAGACTATAATGCATACAACATTGGGTAATCGTTTACTTTCCACTTTTTTTGTCGGCGCGACCGTTTTTGCAATTGCGACCTTTGCTGAAGCGAAGACCGTGATCCATGTGATGCATCAGGGCGACCCGGGCTGGGTCAAAGCCTATGGTGACGTTGCAAAACGTTTCGAACAGGCCAATCCAGACGTCGATATCGAACTTATCTATGCTCCGCATGACGCCTACAACGAAAAATTCAGCGCCGCCGTGATGGCCAAACAGTTACCCGATATCATGGAGCTGGATGCGCCATTCCTCGCCAATTACGCATGGTCTGGCTATTTGCAGCCGATTAAGCCGCTGATCGATCAGGATCTGCTCGATGACATGACGGAATCGAACATTGCACAGAGTACCTACCCGATCGACAAGCAGCTCTACGCCGTCGGCCTGACGGACTCTTCCGTCGTACTCTACGGCAACAAAAAATATCTCGAGGCTATCGGCGCCCGTATTCCCAAATCCGTCGATGACGCCTGGACCCGCGAGGAGTTTGAAGGCTACCTCGAAAAGCTTTCCAAGCTTGAGGGCGTCAAATGGCCGATCGACGCGTTCCGCGGCTACGGCATCAAGACCGAGTGGATCACCTATGCCTATGGCCCGTCAGAGCGGCGGACCCAATTGGAATTCCAAACGGCAATGGCCACTGCTATTCGTCACGGCGCCATCACGCATGCTTTCCAGCCATCATTCGCGTGCCAAGGCTTCTATTGGGTCCAGCTTTGCCGCGTTGCGGGCAGGAAGGAAGCCGAAGACAATTCCGATCAGGGTGGAGCAGGCAAAGGCCACAATGATAGAGCCCGAAGAGAAGATCATTTTGAAGTCGGGGCTCAGCAAATTGAATAGAGCGCTGATCCCGAGGGCGAGCATCACTCCCATGAAGCCGCCGACAAGGCAGACCAAGACGGCCTCGATCAGAAACTGGGAGAGGATATCGCTGCGGCGCGCGCCAACGGCCACACGAACGCCGATCTCCTTGGTGCGCTCGGTCACGGACACCAGCATGATATTCATCACGCCGATGCCGCCGACGATCAGCGAGATCACGGCGACTGACGAAATCAGCAATGTCAGGGTTTGCGTGGTGGTCTCGATAGTCTCGCGAATGGTCGCCGAGTTGGTGAGGAAGAAGTCTTTGGCGCCATGCCGCCGCTCGATAAGGCGCGAAACTGCGGCCTCGACATTGCCCGGGTCGACATCGTCCCTGATACGGACCGTAATGCCGACGACGTTCGGACGACCCAGCATGCGGCCCATGACGGTTGTGTAGGGCGCATAAACGGTCAACGTATCAACCGCCGGGCCGGAGGAGTTTTCCTGTTTCGTCACGCCTGTGACCCTCGCCGGCATTGTGCCCAGAAGGATGACCTGCCCCACCGGGTTTACCCGGTCTGGAAACAGGTCTCGCGCAGCGTTTGCATCGATCACCACATTCTGGCTGTAGGCGGTAACGTCCTGGGCGTCGAACAGTTGTCCATGCGCCAGCTCAAGGCCCCGTACACGGAAAAAGTCGGCGCCAACGCCGGTGACTGACGCATTGACGGCCACGGCGGCGCGCTTGACAGTTACGCTCGTCGTTACGGTTGGTGTCACGCTGTCGACATAGGGCTGGTTCACCAGCGCTTCTGCATCGGCGGGAACCAGCGTCCGTATCTTGCCCGCTTCCAGATCGCCGAAGCCTTTACCCGCCCGCACCTCGATCGTGTTGGTGCCGAGCGAACTGATACTGCTGAGGATTTGTTGCTGCGAGCCGGCTCCCAGTGCCGAGATAGCCGCCACCGAGGCGATACCGATGATGATGCCGAGCATGGTCAGAAGCGAGCGCATCTTGTGCGCCCATATTGCTGCGCCCGCCATACGAAAGGCCTCAGTCATCCGGTCAATCGCACCACGCCAGCCAGCGCCCGGCGCGTGCTCGCGGATGGGACGCGCCGTCGCGGCGGATTTGGATACATTGCGCTCGTCGGAAATGATAACACCGTCGCTGATCTCGACAACCCGATCCGCATGCTCGGCGATCTTCTTGTCGTGAGTGACGAGAATGATGGTGTGCCCTTCGGCGTGAAGCTCGCGCAGGATCTTCATGACTTCGGCGCCACTGTGCGTATCCAGCGCTCCGGTCGGTTCGTCGGCCAGAATTATCTCGCCGCCATTCATCAGCGCGCGGGCGATCGACACCCGCTGCTGCTGGCCGCCCGAAAGCTTGCCCGGGATATTGCCCGTCCGCTCGGCGAGCCCCAGCCGGGTCAACAAGTAGATCGCTCGCTTGTGCCGGTCGGATCGGCTGCGTCCGGCATAGATGGCCGGCACCTCGACGTTGCTGGCCGCGCTGAGATCGCCAAGCAGATGATAACGCTGGAAGATGAAACCAAAACGCTCACGGCGTAGCGCGGCCAGTTCGTCCACGGACATCCTCGAGGTCTCGCGCCCTTCGATCCAGTAGCTGCCGTCCGTCGGACGATCGAGGCAGCCAAGGATGTTCATCAGCGTCGACTTGCCGGAGCCAGACGCACCTATAATGGCCATCATCTCGCCGGCCTCGATGTCGAGATCAACGTCTTTCAGCACCCGTACCATCTCGTCGCCTGCGGGGAAAGCGCGGGATACCCCACGTACGCGGATCAGTGGTTCCGTCATAGCGCGCCCTACCGCTTCGCCGCGGCCAGTTGAGCCTGGCCATCCGTGCGTTCGTCGGTGGATGCTCCCAGGACGATGGTCTCGCCGGCCTGAAGACCGCCAAGGATTTGGATGTTCGCGCCGTTATCGATGCCGACCTGGACCTGCCGGATCTGGACCTCGCCCATCGCGTCCAGTATGCGCACACGCGCCGTATCGCCGGCCCGGGGCGCCCCTTCCACTGCACTGAGCGGAACCAGCACGGCGCCGCTGACGCGGCTCAAGACGATGGACACCTGCGCCGTCATGGAGGGCCGCAGGACCCCGTCCGCATTCGCCACGTCGATCAGCCCGGTGTAATAGACCGCACCGTTGGTTGAGCCAATCCGGCTCGCAGCGGCGTTGCTCTCGTTGGCGATGGAAGCCGGGGCCGGTTCCACCTGTCGCAACTCCCCATCGAACCGGCGCTTCGGATCGCCAAGAATGCTGAACCAGACCGGCAGGCCTCGTCGCACACGCACGACGTCAGCCTCGGAAATGTCCGCGCGTACCGTCATTGTGTCCAATCGCGCGATCATGACGATGGTCGGCGCAGTCTGCAGGGCATTCACGGTTTGACCCTCGTCAGTGACGATCGCGACCACAGTGCCCGCGATTGGAGCAGTGATACGCGTATAGTCCAGTTCTATACCCGCAGACTCCAGCGCGACCTGCGCTTGGGCGACCTGGGCGTCCAGCGATTGAACCTCAGCCCGCGCGCTGTCTCGCGTCGCAACCGCGGCGTCATACTGGGCGCGCGGCGTGGAACCACCTGCCAGCAGGTCACGCTCACGCTCGAAATCCTTCTCGGCTTTCACCAGACCGGCGCGGCGCGCGGCGTGAACGGCGCGGATGTTGGCCAAAGCGGCCTCGCGGTCCCGCAAGGTGTTGCGCCGGGTCTGGGAATCGATCTCGGCCACCAATTGGCCCGCCTCGACGATGTCACCGATCTTGACAGCAAGATGCTCAATGCGTCCCGACGCCTGGGCGCCGACCCGCACCAGCTCGAGCGGTTCGAGAACCCCGGTCGCCAGCACCACCTCTTCAATGTCACCCGTTCGCGCCTGCGCCGTCACCAGTTCAGGCTTCGCCGGCGAACGCAGAAACAGAAGCCAGACGCCCAGCAAACCGACAAGGGTTACCGCCGACAGGATGAGACGCTTGCGGGTGATGTTTCGTGTCATTTAGTCGTGGCCCATGCTATGAAATTTGCGGGCTTTCTCTGTCACGAGAGTTACCTGAAAATTACGGGGAGCCGTCGTCGCGGCTGCTCCGTTTGGCATGCACCGTAAAATCAACCGATCGGCAAAGCGTGTTTGCAGTATGGGTGGCGTGCCAGAGATTGCCCGCCACATATCAGGCGATCGCGGCCGTGCCCAGCCAACGCCGACGGATACGGATGCCCTGACCCCTTAGCGCAGGCACCGGCCGCTACCGACGCTGGGAAATGCGCTTCTCGCGCCAGCGCACGGCAAATGTGCTGCCCTTGCCTGGAGCGGACGAAAGCTCAACGTAGCCGCCGTGACGGGTCACGATCTCATTGACCATGCTGAGACCGAGGCCCGCGCCTGAGCCGTGAGGGCTGACCCGGTAAAACGGTTCGAATATGCGCGATTGCTTATCGCCGGAAATTCCGCAACCCTGATCGGCGACCATCACGCTACCGTCAGCCTCAATGCTCACTGATATCTGTCCTCTTCCGCCTCCGTACTGGACTGCATTACGGACCAGATTGACGAATGCACGCTCCAAAGCTTCGGCATCACCCGGAACGAACAGATCTTCCGCATCGCTGTCGAACGAAATCTCGTAGCCTTCAGAGATCGCCAGGGGAGCAAGATCGGCAACCACCTTCGACACAACGCTGTTGAGATCGACAGGTGCGTTCTGCTGGGGCTTCTGTCGGTACTTCTCGGTGTCGAGAAGCTGGTTCGCGATCGCTGTCAGTCGCTTGATGGCCGTCTGCAGGTGGGTCTTGTCAGAACTTGGTGAAAGCGTATCAATCCTCACCTGCAGGACAGCGATCGGCGTTCGAAGTTCATGCGCCGCGTTGACGAAGAAGCGCTCCGTCGCCTCGAAGCCGCTATCGAGACGACGCAGCGCCCTGTTGATGTCGCGCACCAGGCGAAGCACTTCATTGGGCAAACCCCGCTCTTCCACCAAGGCGCCACGTGTGTCGAGATCGATCCTGTCGAGACGCGTGGTCAGGTCGCTGAAGGATCGCAAAGCCCAGCGTGTGACAAACGGAGCGCCAATGAGCGAAATGGCGACGAGGATCAGCGCCGGAATACCGATGGCAAGGTTCCCCAGCAGCACGGTCACACCATATTGAGACATCGGAACACCGCCAGCAAAGATCGTCGCCTCACCGGCCTGGGTGTCGAAACGCTCCATGCGGCCCACACTCAACGGATCATCCAGATCGCCATGAAGTTCGACACTTCTGAACGTCCGCAAGAATGGCATGTTATCGGCAATTTTCCCGGGAGGCACGCCATGTGCCAAAACGATATCTTTGCCCAGGTCTGCCACGAACCAAAGGTTAGGCGAGTCTTCCATAATCTCTCTAAGTTCAGCCGTCGGCATCAGACTTGCTCGGCCATTCGGCTCGAGACGGACTGAATCTGCGATTTCCTGAGACAGCCAGATGGACGTGATCGCCACATCGGGCTTGAGGCCGGAAAGGAGATAGAAAACCAGACTGAGCGAGGCGATGACCGCACAGAGCTGCAGGACAATAAAACCGAAAGTGAAACGCCAGCGAAGGGAGGTGCTGGTCATCCTATTGCTGCTCATGAAGATAATAGCCTATGCCTCGAATGTTTTTGATAACGATGTTGGCCTCCGCTTCGCCAAGCTTTCGGCGCAGCCGCGACATGTTGGATTCCAGTGAGTTCGACTGGATCTCATCGTCAAAGGAATAGACCTGACCCTCAAGGGACGAGCGCAACACGGTCCGACCACGGTTTCTCAGAAGCGTCTCGATGATCAGCAGTTCCCTGCGGGTGAGCGCAAGCCGGACGCCATCGACATGTACATCGCATGACACACGATTGTAGGTAACGTTGCCGGCAGCCAGGAGGGACGATCCCGTTGTCGGAGCCCTCCTCAGCACAGCGCTCATTCTCGCGACCAGTTCGGGGATTTCGAAGGGCTTCGGTAAATAATCATCAGCGCCGTCATTCAGCCCGGATATTCGCTCGTCGGTGGACCTCAGAGCCGAGATGATGATCGATCGCGTGTTTGAACCTGCGCCACGCAAATCCGCAAGGAAGGTACTGCCATCACCATCAGGCAGTTGCCGGTCGATAAGGACGATATCGTAGTCCGCCATGGCGATTGCTTCGCGCGCCGTTGCCAGATCCCCAACGGCATCAAGGACAATGCCATGCTGCGAGAGGGCCACCCTCAAGGCATCCGTCATTTCTGGATCGTCTTCGATAAGTAGAAGTTTCATAGGCGCCTACTCAGTCAAGTCGGACTATCGTTCCGATATTTCTACAGCAAAACGACGGCCGGTGGTCGAGATAAACTCCACGTTCGTGACGTCCTGACCGTCAGATTACCGGATGTCAAAAACCTGGTGTGGACGCTAAGGGAGAAGAGCCGGAGTTCCTCGGCATCACTCTCGCCTTTAACGGGCGGCAGCCGGCTGCAATCTTTAGCGGCAGCGACCGTAATAATCCCGGTATCTGCAGCTGTAGTCGCGGTGATCCCGACGTTCCCAGCGGTCGCGGCGGCTCCTGTCGTTCCGTTCGCTGATGTTGCCTATCACAGCGCCACCCGCGCCGCCTGCGGCGGCTCCCACTGCGGCGCCTTCCCAAGTACCGCTTGCCAACCCACCAATGATGGCGCCGCTTGCCGCCCCAATGCCGGCGCCCTTTTCCGTCTGGCTGCAGGCGGTCAGTGCCACGCAAACAAGTACGCCCGAAATGATCTTTTTCATGTCTGTCCTTTCGTTCACCGCCACTGCGGCCATCCATCGACCGTTGAGGCAGAGACGTATGACCGCCGAAAATTACGGGGAAGTTACGCAGAACCGGCGCCATCGACACCTTTCGAAAGAGCAAATCCCTGTCGGCCGCGCGTCTTGGCGATCACCCACTCTCAGGGGTGACCGCCGCCCATTCATGGGCCCTGGACTGTCACTGTTCTTCACTACGTTTCAGGACGAGGGCCGAAAGACGATATGCAGTCCCTCGCCAACGTTCTTGCGGCCTGACCGAGGGACTAATCTACTGATTTGCGCGCTTTACCCTGGATTGACGACCGTCAATCAGGAGGTCTCGTTCGAACTACAAGGCTTTGATCAACGCCGAGTGGTCTTTGTCGCCCAGGCCTTTTTCCAGCGCGCCATTCATCAACTGTTGAACCATCGCGGTGTTGGGCAGCATAAGCTCCAGCAGACGCGCCGACTCAAGCGCGAGCGATATGTCCTTGTGATGCAAACTTATGCGAAAGCCGGGCTCGAATGTTTCGTTGATCATCCTTTCGCCGTGAACCTCCAGTACGCGGGACGCGGCAAAGCCACCCATCAACGCCTTGCGCACGATGGAAGGGTCCGCTCCGGCTTTATTCGAAAAGCGAAGGGCTTCCGAAACGGCCTGAATATTCAGGGCGACAACAATCTGGTTGGCGACCTTTGCAACCTGCCCGTTTCCCACGTCTCCGATCAAGGTGATGTTCTTGCCCATCTTCTCAAACAGCGGCCTTGCGCGCTCGAAAATATCCGGTTTACCGCCGACCATGATGGTCAGCGACGCCGCTTTGGCGCCAACTTCACCGCCCGACACCGGCGCGTCGAGATAATCGCATCCCAGCGCCTCGATACGGGCGGCAAAATCCTTCGTCGCAATCGGTGAAATCGAGCTCATGTCGATGACGAGCTTTCCCGCATCAAGGCCGTGCGCGACGCCATCATCACCAAACAAAACTGCTTCCACATCGGGCGTGTCCGGCAGCATCAAAATCACGATTTCGGCGCTGCGCGCCACTTCTGTAGCTGAACCGCAGGCCCTCGCACCGCTTTCCAGGAGGTGGTTCGACACGGGTTTGACCCGGTGAAGATAAAGCTCATGTCCGGCATCGATCAGATGCTGCGCCATCGGGCGGCCCATGACGCCCAGTCCGATAAATCCTATTTTCATGGCTCAATCCTCCTGTTGATATGCTTTCAACCAGCCAAGACCTGCGCTGGTGGTCGACGCCGGTCGATATTCGCAGCCGACCCATCCTTCGTAACCAAGTTCATCCAGGCGCTTGAAGATGAAATCGTGGTTGATCTCGCCCGTCCCCGGCTCATGACGTCCGGGATTATCGGCGATCTGAACGTGGCCGATTCTGTCCTGCAGGCGCTCGAAGGTCGTGACGAGATCGCCCTGCATGATCTGCATGTGGTAGAAGTCATACTGTATCAGCAGGTTGGAATGCCCGACACGGTCCATGATCCGTTCGGCCTGATCGGTGTTGGTGACGAAATATCCGGGTATGTCGCGGGTGTTGATGGGCTCGAAGACAAGGGCAATTCCGGCATCCGCCAGACGTCGCGCGGCGTGCCCGAGATTGCCGACGAGCGTGTCTTCCAGAATCTGCGGATCGACGCCGGGCGGTTGAATACCGGCCAGACAATTGATCTTTCGGCATCCCAGAATTTTTGCATAGCGGATCGCCGTTTCCACGGACGTCTCAAATTCGGAGACCCTGTCCGGCAGGCAGGCAACGCCGCGCTCGCCTGCGGCCCAGTTGCCGGGCGGCAGGTTGAACAGGGCCTGCGTCAGATTGCACCTCCTGAGCTCCGCTGCAATCGTCTCCGCCGCCTCCTCGTAGGGGCTGACATATTCGACTGCCGCAAAACCATCGGCAGCGGCAGCGGCAAACCGTTCCATGAACGGATGTTCGGTATAAAGCATGGACAGATTGGCGGCGAATTTCGGCATCGGGAATGACCTCAAACTTGGTCTGCGCGCAGGCGGTGCAGCATGCGCTTGTTGCGGGGGTCGGGGTTCGGAACAGAAGAGATCAGTCGCTTGGTATAGGGCTGCGAGGGCGTGGTGCAGATGGTTTCCGCATCTCCGATCTCGACGATCTTGCCTTTGTGCATGACGGCGACGCGGTCGCAGAAATAGCGCACCACCGAGATATCGTGCGAAATGAAGATGAAGCTGAGATTGAGCTGCTTTTGAATGTCGAGCAGCAAGTCGAGGATCTGGCTTCGGATCGACACGTCGAGAGCCGAAGTCGCCTCATCGGCGACGATGACCTTCGGGTTGACGGCGAGCGCTCTTGCAATCCCGATCCGCTGGCGTTGGCCACCGGAAAAGGCATGCGGGTATCTTTCCATCGCCAAGGGATCGAGCCCGACCTTTTGCAAAAGTTCGGCAACGCGGGTCTCCACCGCTTTGCCGGGCATGCCACCGGCGATGACAAGAGGATCTCCGATGATCTGCTTTACCGTCATACGGGGGTTGAGCGACGCAAATGGGTCCTGAAAGATAAAACGCACATCCTGGTGGTAGCGGCGCAAATCCACTTTGCTTAGTGTGGTGACGTCCATCGGGGCAGCATCCGGGCGTCCGCGATACGCAATTTTGCCGGAGCTCGGCTCAACGATCCGCAGTATCATTCGCCCTAGTGTGGTTTTGCCCGATCCGCTTTCGCCGACAATGCCGAGATTTTCGCCGGCAAATAGGTCAAGACTTGCATCGTCCACCGCCACCAGCCCACGACCACCGCCGCGCGAAAACAGTCCGGACGGCGCGCCGTAGACTTTGGAAAGATTGCGCACTGACAGGATCGGAGCCACGTTGGCCGTCAGCGACGCCGGCAGCGTGCGCGTTGCTGCGCCGCTCTCGAGCTTGACCGTCGCTTCCAGAAGTTGCCGTGTGTAGGGATGCTGACTGGCGTGGAAAATCTCGTCCACCGGCCCTTTTTCGACGATCTTGCCAAAACGCATGACGGCGACCTCGTCCGCTACTTCGGCAACGATGCCCATGTCGTGGGTGATGAGGAGCATCGCCATGCCGCGCTCCACCTGCAGCCGCTTGATGAGATCGAGGATTTCGGCCTGCGTCGTCACATCCAGCGCCGTCGTCGGCTCATCGGCGATCAGAACTTCCGGGTCGCAGGCCAGCGCCATGGCAATCATCGCTCGCTGGCGCATTCCGCCGGAAAACTCGAAGGTGTATCTGTCGGCCATCACTTCCGGCTGCGGTATCTCCACCTGGCGCAGCAGTTCGATACATCGCTCCCGAGCCTGTCTCTTCGACACGCGGCGATGCAAACGCACGGCTTCGATGATCTGTGAGCCGATGGTGTGGACCGGCGACAGCGAACTCATCGGTTCCTGAAAAATCAGGCCGATCCGTCCACCGCGAATGGCCAGAACCTCGCGACTGCTTACGGCAAATTTCGCGATATCGACTGGTCCCTTGGGCCCATCGAGAACGATCTGGCCGCCTGTCATCTGTCCGGGCTTGTCGATGATCCGCATCAGGGCGCGGGCGGTCACTGATTTGCCTGAACCGCTTTCCCCTACCAGCGCAAGCGTCTTTCCGCGTTCAAGGTTGAAACTGACATTGCGAACGGCATGGAGCACATGGGTTCTGAGATGGAAATCGATGGACAGGTCTTTGACCGCCAGCAAGGTTTCGTGCTTCGTCATCTCACTTCCTTTCAGCTATCGTAAGGGTCGGCTGCATCGCGCAGGCCATCGCCAAAGAAATTGAAGGACAGAACCGCCAGGACCACTGCAAGGCTCGGCCAGATCAGCAACCATGGCGCCGTGGCAACTGTCCGCACGTTCTGGGCATCCTGCAACAGCACACCCCAGCTGACGACCGGTGGTTTCAGACCGACCCCAAGAAACGACAGCGAAGTTTCAGCGACGATCATGGTCGGAATGGCAAGTGTCACCACCGCCAGAATGTGGCTGGTAAGTGATGGAAGGATGTGGCGGAATATGATCCGCCTTTCCCCTGCACCGTCCAGCCGGGCAGCCGTCACGAAGTCATCGCCGCGCAGCGCGAAGAATCGTCCCCGCACCTCGCGTGCCAAACCCGTCCAGCTCAGAAGGGAAACAATCAGAGTTACGACAAAATAAACCGAAAGCGGTGACCAGCTTAGGGGAATGGCAGCGGCCAGCCCCAACCAGAGCGGAATGGTCGGCATGGCGCTCACAATCTCGATGATACGCTGGATGAGGGTATCGACCCAGCCGCCGTAGTAACCAGAAACCGCACCCATCACGACGCCGAGCGTCAGCGAAATGGCAACGCCGACAAGGCCGATGGACATGGAGACGCGGGTTCCATAAATCAGGCGGCTCATGAGGTCTCGTCCGAGCCGGTCCGAACCCAACAGATACATCGGATCGCGGGCGTCAAGCGGCCCGACCAGATGCCTTTCCATCGGGATGATGCCCCACAGCTTGTAAGGCGCCCCTTTGACGAAGAATCCGATAGGAATGATTTTCGTGTCGTCGACTACGAAGCTGCGGCGGAGGGCTTTGGGCTCGATCTCGATCTTGTAGCCCTTCACGTGCGGCAGAAAGCGGGAACCGCCATCGGCAGCCGGCGCAAATAAAGCGATGCTTTGCGGCGGCGCAAAGGTATATTGCGGGCGCGAGGTGTTCGGCAGGCCCGGTGCAAGGAACTCGGCAAAGGCACCGATGAAATAGAGCAACAGAATGATGCCCGCAGCAAATGCTGCGACCTTGTGGCGGAAGAAGCGCTGGCGAATGAGCGTCCATTGCCCTGCAGCCTCGAGGCTTACTACCTTGCGCCCGGACTTCAGAGGGCTGATGGCGGGGCCGGTTTCCAGCGCGATGGTGGGGTTCTGGTTGATCGACATGGCCACCCCTTCAATTGAACCGGATGCGGGGGTCGAGCACCGCCAGCAATATGTCTGAAATCAGCATGCCCACCAGTGTCAGCACGCCCATTAAGAGAATGAAACTTCCAGCCAGATACATGTCCTGACCGACCAGCGCCCGCAGCAGAAGCGGTCCCGCCGTTGGAAGGTTCAGCACGATGGCGGTGATGGTAACGCCGGAAACGAGATCCGGCAGCACCCAGCCGATCGAGCTGACGAAAGGGTTGAGCGCGATGCGGACGGGGTATTTCACAATGACCTTGCGCTCAGGCAAACCCTTGGCCCGCGCCGTGACGACATAGGGCTTGCTCAATTCATCCGACAGATTTGCCCGCAGAATTCTGATCATGGCGGCAGTGCCTGACATGGCGATGACGATCACAGGTATCCACATATGGCTGAGCATGTCGTTGAATTTTGCGATGCTCCAGGGCGCATCAACGAAAGCGGGAGAAAATATGCCGCCAACGCTTTGTCCCAAAAACCGGTAGCTCGCATACATCAAGGTCAGCGCCATGATGAAATTCGGAACGGCCAGCCCGATAAAGCCGAGAAGCGTAAAGGCGTGGTCGCCGAAGGAATGGCGTCTGACCGCGGAATAGATCCCTATCGGGAGGGATATTGCCCAAACAAGTAAAAGACTCGCCAGCGAGATCAACAGCGTCGATCCCATCCGGTCCCAGATCAGGGTCGAGACCGGCTGGTTCCACTCGAAGGAGTATCCGAAATCGCCCCGGGTCAATATTCCGCTGATCCACACGAAATACTGGACATAGACAGGTTGATCGAGACCGTATTGCGCGCGCAGGCGCGTAATCGTCGCCTCGTCCAGATTCTGCCCACCATCGGCCATGGTGGAGAGAAGCGAGGTCAGATAATCGCCTGGTGGCAATTGAATGATCATGAATGCGATCAAGGACATGCCGAACAGGGTCGGTATCATGTAAAGAACGCGCTTCGCCACATATGTCAGCATGGGTTCCTCCCACTACACGCTATCCGGCTTATGAATGCCAGGTCAGATGAACCGTCTCGAGGTCCCGGATGGAGGGCACGGTGATTTCCGCACGGTTGCCAACGATCTTGCAGAACGTTTCCTCGTTTTTCACAAGCAGTTTCACCGTGGCAGACGAGCGACCCTTCGGCAGCTTGATCGATAGCGTCTGCTCACCGATAGCATAGACCTCCCGCAAAGGACCTTTCATCATCATCGGGTTGGTAAGGTTGACGAGGAAGATCGCCATCGAGTCCTCGTTTTCGTAAACGGAGATGTCTATGATACCCTTCCCTTCGACCGTCACACGATGGTCTTTGCCAAGGGCCCAGTTCACGGCGTTCGAGATCAGCTTGCCATGATCGGGTGCAAGCACGTTCCAGAAAACCTCGCCAATGTTCCATGGAATGTAGACCACACGACCTCCATGGCCGGTATCACGCACAATCACCGCAGCGCCGTTCGGGGCTTCGCGTGGGTAGACCTCCTCCATGGGCAGATCCGGAAAATCAGGGACGTAAAGGAACGGCGTTTCAACGTCCGGATTGGCATCGACGGCAATAAGGTGTGTGCCGCCGATAATGCGTGCGGCGCCCTCGTAGCCCTCGTTCACGGGGTGCGGATCGGACAGTGCAACATAGGTGTTCTTGACCGGGCCACGTGGCACAGATGCCAGCGAGGCACCGAAGACATTTGATAGTCCGAAATTATCGCGCCGCTCGCCGACTTCATTACAGAGCGAGGTTTCATGCGCGGCAACGACCGACCCGCCGCGCTGTACATATTGTTCGATGGCCGCGCATTGTTCGTCGGAAAGATAGGTCGCATTGGCCAGAATAATGAGCTTGAAGCGATCAAGCGCATCCGGGGTCATGACCTGATCGGATAGAAATTCAAACGGAATGCGCGCTTCCACCAGCGCATGATAAAAGCCGAGATCATTATGTTCGGCGATATGACGTTGCTCCGGTGCCCAGTGCCGCAACGTCGTGGATGGATCAATGATCGCGATTTCGGCAGTTGGCTGCATGCCCTCCAGATACGGCTCAATGTCCGCATGAAGATTAAAGGCTTCTGCAACGGGCTGCACCCAGCGATTGTCAGGAACGCAGGCATTGAATTTGGTGAACCATGGGAAAAGGCCCTGCGCAATGCCGTCGTGAATCCAGAGCTTGATTTCCTCACCGCTCTGGACGGAATCCTTCCATCGGTACTCTTCCTCTGGTCCGATGGAGGTGATGAGGCCAACGGGTCTGTCCCGGAACGTTCCACGAATGCGTTTGCCGTTCCGTCCAGCAGACCAGCCAACCTCCACACCTTGTCGCGCCTGGTGGTCCACGAACAGGATCGGGCAATGTTTCTGGATGAGCGAAAGGTCGAATTCCATCAGTGACGAACCGCTCATATTTGGAATGAAGCTGGCATGGGGACGGATGGATTTGACCGTCTCGTCCCAGTAGACCACAAGCTCGGTGAGTATGCGTCTGCGCCACGCCGCCCACGCCTGCCATGCCGGATCCGTCGCATCCGGTCTCATCGGCAAATCAAAACCAGTTTCCTGCCTGAATCGTATGCGATTCTCGTCGCTGTAGGACACGCCATGACCCTGCCAGCGGTTGGCGAACACGGCATCGACGTCATATTTGGTTACGACTTCGCGAATGACGTCGGTTGTGAAGTCGCGGTTATAACTTCCCAGCGCATCGGTGACGTAGATACCGGGAAATGCCCAGTGCTCACGCGGACTTCCGTCCTGATTGATGGCCACCCATTCGGGATGGGCCCGTGCTGCATCCGCGTGGATCGCATGCGGGTCGACTCGTGCCATGACGTGCATCCCCAATTTGCGCGCCCCTTCCACGATCGTGCCGAACGGATCGGTATCGCCAATAAAGCTGGACACATAGTGCAGAGGGATTTCGCTTGGGTAGTAGGCGATATAGCCGCCAGCAGAAAGGCAGACTGCATTCGACTTGGTGCGCTTGAAGACGTCGACCCAGAATTCGGGATCATATTTCGCCGGGTCGTCTTCTGCAAAGGTCAATTGGGTCCAACGAGTGGCGGATTTAAACCAGTCTGGAGAACGAACGGCAGCTCCGGAAATGGCGTTTGGTTGATGCAACATGTGTTCTCCAATTACAATAGGATGCCATCACGCCCTTCAGGGGCGATTGAAAAGGTTCAATGTTTCCATCCGGGTTCGGTTGATACCGGGATGGAACGGTGGAATCAGGCCTTGAAAAAGGTTTCCGGGTTGGCTGGCCCGGGTGTGGGATATCCCCACGAATTCGGCATGGATTTTGGAACGTTCTGCATGTTGTTCTTCACCACGCCGTAACTGTCGCTGGGCAGGCAAACGCCGAAGACGTAAAACTGTTCGGCCGCGATCTCCAGTATTTCGGACATCAGCTTGCGCTGCACGTCCGGGTCCGGCGAGCCCAGCACGCGGTCATACCGCGCCAACGCGTCCTTGACCGGCTGAGGCGGCTCGACCGCACCCTTGGAAGCAGGATCGCGGTACCACAATTGCCACCCCTTGGCGTAGAGCGCCTCGGTCGTGTTGGGAATGAAATAGCGCGGATCGAGAATGGCCGCGATGCCGCCATTGCCGCCGAAGCGGTGTGCAGTGGCGTCATAGTCGATGCCCTGACGCACGCGCACCTCCCAAAGCGAACGGTCCATGCTTCGCATCTGCACGTCCACACCCACCGCGTGAAACATCGGTAGCGCCAGCTGGAAAATGTCAAGGAATGTGGTTCGAGCCTGGTCGATCTCGAATATGACCGTCACACGCTTGCCGTTTTCATCCTGCCGGAAACCCTCACCATCCTTGGTGGGAAGTATCTTGTCGAGCAGGGCGTTGGCCGCGTCGGGGTCGTATTGGGTGAATTGCGTGGCCAGACGTTCGTTATAGAGAGGATCCTCCGCCCGCACGGCCGGTTGGGAGATCGTTCCCTGTCCGATGAAAACAGTGTCGATAATCGCCTGCCTGTCCAGCGCCATCGACAGCGCAGCCCTGAAATCTCTGTTGCCGTAAAGCTTGCGTTTGGCTTCGTCAGGATGATTGAGATTAAGCTGGAAAACCATCTCATTGGTTTCGGTCGAGGTCAGCGTATATAAGCCAAACTGGCCCTGGTCCTGGGAGTCGTAAAGCACTGCCCGGTTTGCCGGCGTGGCGATATACTGATCCATCAGATCGATTTCGCCCTGCATCGCCTTCAACAACAATACCTGTGCATCGGCGACCATCTGGTAGACGATGCGATCAATGTAGGGCAGTTGATTTCCCTCGGTGTCGACCTTCCAGTAGAACGGGTTGCGCTCGGCGATCGCACGGTCGGTGCTCTGTCCTGGCGCAACCGCCATCTTCCAGGCGTGGATTACGGGACGTTGGGAGTTCTGGAAGAATTCGTTGTCCACGACGAGGCCCGCTTCGCGCTGAAACAATTGAATCCAGCCAGACGCGCCCTTGGCCTTGGCTTCCTGTTCAGCATCTGGGTTGTACTTGATGTGGAACTGCTTGAGGTAGTGTTTCGGTGCACGGGTGGTCTGATCGTCGTTCGCCCATGCCAGCCGCAAAGGGAAGAGACCGTTGGGCGCGGCGAAAATCACCTTGAACGTCACATCGTCCAACGCCTCGAAGCGGGCCTTTTTTCCGCCCGCACGCAGATGGTTCTGGCCGATGTCGTTAAGGCCCTCGTAATTGAATATGTCCTCGTACCAGAACATGATGTCCTCGGTAGTGAACGGCTGACCGTCAGACCACTTCATGCCCTTGCGCAATCTGAAGGTGAACTCCGTGGCGTCGGCATTGCTTTCGTAGTGCTCTGCGACATTCGGTACCACACCCGACCAGTCGGGCTTATATCGCAACAGCGGCTCGTAAGCCTGATATCGAAACAACATCGACAGGGACCCACCACCGACGATCGCGCTGTTCCAGTCACCACCATGTGTTCCGACGCGGTCAAGCGGCGTGATGACAAGCGGATTGAGCGGCAGGCGGTCCACAACGGCGGGCAGCTTACCCTCCCCGACCAAGGCATCCAGCATGGCGGGGTCTTTGACGGCCGTGGTCTGCGCGAACGCTGGCAAAGCGGGTAGTATGACGGCAGCGGTGCTCGCAGCGAGAAACGCGCGGCGATTTAATCCTTGCATTTGTTTTCCTCCTCCAGTCACGCATCGCGGAATTATCTCTCCTCCTCAGGATCGATCCCGCGATTTTTCGGACGGATGCCACGCCAGAAAAAGATAGCTTGCATGCTCGTATTTGTTTAGCTTGTATTATGTAATTTGTTAGGTAAAGCGTTATGTTGAGTTTATTTCGGTACGTAGCTCCACGGCGGGAGGATGCGTTATGCGCAAAGTAACATTGCAGGACATCGCCAATCACACCGGCCTGTCAAAATTTGCCGTCTCATGTTCACTTTCAGGAAAAGCAGGGGTCAGTGATGCGACGCGCAAACGCGTCGAGGACGCTGCCATGATGCTAGGCTACCAGCGCCCGAAGCCCAACGACGAGCAACGCGAAATCACTCTGATCTTTCACGATCAGGTCGATAGCGTGAGCTATGAGTTGCGGACGATGCTGCAGGACGGCATGCAGAAGGAGGCGCATCGACTGGGTCAAGCCGTACGGTTGCAGTGGACGCATGACGCCGACAGGGTCGAGGCGATGGTGAAAGATAGTGCTGGCGTCATTCTTGTTGGACCGCACGAACAAAAGACGCTGGACATTGTAAAAGCGTCGGGTTTGCCTTCTGTTCGACTGGGGTGGGTGTTTCCACTTGAACAGGCCGATCATGTCGGCGGCACGGACCACGAGGCAGGGATAGCGGTCGGCGATTATTTGTTTGGACTCGGGCATCGCGACATCGCTTTCGTGCAGGGGCAGGAAGGCTATCGCGGTCGTATGGAGCGATATCACGGTCTGCGCGAAAGTTTAGAGCAACATGCCGATGCAAGACTGCATGTCCTGCGCTTTGACGAAGATGGTGGCTTTATCCCAGCGCTGCAAACTCTTCACACTGCCGGAATCGCACCCACAGCCCTGTTCTGCGCTCACGATGGGCTGGCGCTGACCGCTGTTTCCGAGCTACTAGCACGTGGCTACCGTATACCAGACGACATGTCCGTTGTCGGATTCGGTGATTTTTCCGCCGCGACCCAAATATCTCCTCCCCTGACGACCATCAGAGTGCAAGGGGTGGAGATGGGTGCTACAGCGATGCGGCTATTGTTGGAACGCATTGAAACAAGAGGGCAGCCGGTCGTCGCAAAACGCATCCTTATCGCCTCGACCTTTATCGAGCGACGCTCATCGGGGCCTGCCCCTAGACATTCGAAATGGTTGACTCCCTTCGAGCGATGAAAACAACCCACCCTTGAAGGGTCACGCACCGAAGACCCAGTTATTCTGACCAAATAAGATCGTCAATTACCCCACGACCGTTCCTTGGGCGGCTTGCAGACACCTCAGCATCTGGCTATATTACTGGAAATATCCGGAGGGTACCATGGCTAGCTCGCAGACACGCGCAATTCAGAATTATCGAAGCCGCCTAGGCGACCGCGGTCTCGCTCGTTTTGAGGTTCTCGGGCGTGAGAGTGATCGCAGCTTAATTAGATCGCTTGCCCGCCGACTGGCCGAAGATGGCCCAGAGGCGGCCAATCTGCGCGCCTTCGTTAGTGAAACTCTCGCCGGAGAGCCGCCGAAAAAGGGTGGGATTCTCGCGGCACTCCGCCGATCGCCACTGGTTGGTGCAGAGCTAGATACAGCCCGATCACGCGAAGAAGGTCGCGAGATAGATTTTTAATGCGCTATTTGCTCGACACCAACATTCTAAGCAATATTACGAAATCAGAGCCTTCAGCGTCTTTGTTGACGTGGATGGCTGAACAAGTGGACGATGATTTGTTCATCGCATCACTCACTATCGCCGAGATACACCGTGGAATACTCGAGAAGCCGGCGGGGAAGAAGCGAGCTGCGCTCGAAACCTGGTTTCGAGGCAAAGAGGGCCCCCAGTCACTCTTCGCTGGTCGCATTCTTCCATTCGACGAGAAGGCAGCTCTCGTGTGGGGAGAGATGATGGCGCAAGGAAGGGCAACGGGCCGCCCGCGTAGTGCGTTGGACACGATCGTGGCTGCAATCGCTCAATCGAATAACTGTGTTGTTGTCACCGACAATCTGCGAGATTTCCAGGGGATTGAGATCATCAACCCCCTTCGTACAAGCGCTATCTGAAACGTTTGCTAGAGTTAAGCTCTTGATCGGAATCGAACCAGCGTTCCGAAGAACCGCCCCATCACCGCCATCGCAACCCATCCACACTTTCAGTTATTGCAGATAGAGGTCTCTCTCGCTATATTGGCTGCTAAGGAGATATCGCATGGCCAGCCAGATTGTTCATTTCGCCAGACTGTCAGATCGCGATCGAAAAACAGCAATGCCGTTGCCAAAGCTGGTTGCCGGTGACAGGCTGGAACTCCACGTTCGTGATGCAGGTGGCAAGGCGCGCACGCTCCCGATCCCACCCTCGGCCGCCGCAGCTGTCGAAGCCCTTCTGGCGCATATGCTGCGCGGGGAGCGCGTTGCAGTGCTGGCCGAGGACCAGGAAGTGAGCCCAAGTGACGCTTCAGCCATTCTCGGCATTTCTCGTCCGCTCGTCGTCTTGCGCATGGACCGTGGCGATCTGCCATTCCGCTACGTCGGCAAACACCGCCGCGCCCTCCTGAAGGATGTGCTCGCGTTGAAGTCGAAGCTCGACAAACGACAGATGGCAATGGAAGCACTTGCCGAGGACACAGAGGACCTGATCGAGACCTATGGCCTCTAATCCGCCCGTCGCGGTCTACGATGCCTGCGTCCTCTACCCCTTCCACCTCCGCAACATTCTGATCCAGTGCGCCTTCGACGGTCTTGTCGAGGCGTGCTGGACCGACGATATACATGATGAGTGGATGCGCAATCTCGCCGCCAACACACCAGGTTTGTCCATCGACCGTTTGAGAGCCACGCGCGACCGGATGAACGCGGTCCTCCCAGAAGCCGTCGTGGCTGACTATCGCCCGTTGATTCACGAACTCACGCTACCGGATCCCGATGATCGACACGTCCTCGCGGCAGCCATCGCAGGCAAAGCCTCCGTCATCGTCACCTGGAACCTGAAGGACTTCCCCGCAAGCAACCTTCTCGCCCATGGTGTGACGAGCAAGTCACCAGATGATTTCCTCACCGATCTCCATGCGGCGTTTCCGGAAGCGCTAATCTCCAGTGTCAAAAGTGCGAGGCATAATCTGCGAAAGTCGATCCCATCGGTTGAGGCGTTCGTCGACGCGCTTCATCAAGGCGGGTTGAAGAAGTTTTCAGGGATGCTTCGCTGCAACATAACCGGATTGAAGTGAGCCCGCGCAATCCTTGAAAAATTGACGAGACCGCCCGACGACTTCTTTGGGTTGTCGGGTGGTCCTTATAGACTTTACGGATTCTTAACCGTCTACCACTAATTCCGCACGCCCTCGGCCTGAGGCCCCGAGAGAATACGGGATGACACATGCCAAACGAAGACCTTTCCAAACGCCATTTCCAGAAAAAGATCTCGACCTACTGCGATGTCCGCATTGTTCCTGTCGCGCCGGATCGGGTAGTTGACAACGTCCGCGCCTACCTTCTGGCGTTAATCACATTTCGAAAGACACCCGCTCTAGCGAACAACCGCTATGATTGGCGGCAGATAGCGCACGATTGTGGGATCGATGAAGCGCTGACGATAACGTTGAAGAAACAGCTGCGACCAGCGCTGGATGCGATCATGCGCTGGCTGAAGGAGCCGCTTGTAGAAGACGATGCTCCGAAAGGCAGAAGACTGCAAGCTGCGCGGATATCCGGTGCCACGGGAAAGTTTACCCCCTCCCCGACAAGCCAGCATCACGAAATCGAAGAGATCGAGAGCTCGCCCTCACCTGGCCGCCCCGGCCCTAAGCCGAGATCAGTTTCTGACAAACCAGAACCCTTGTTCGAGGCCAACGAAGACCCGAGTTCATTCGCCGATGCACTCGCCTATCAAATGCACCGCTTTGGTGAGAGTTACTGGCAACTCCACCGGGCGGTCGTTTGCATAGACGAAACCTTTGATGCGAAGACCTTGCTGTCGTGGATTGAGGGCCAGCGTGTGCCGCGCTCGGTGGCAAGCTTTGATATCCTTTGCCGGATCGAGCGCAGATATGGCTTGGAGCGAGGCTATTTCAAAGCCAAACTGCCACATCAGTCCAGGTCCTTATATGGCCACGATCTGGAAGACATCAGCCCGGCGGAGCGGCGCCGGCTTGCCTGGCATCTTCCCGACGACTTCAGCAGCCTGCCTTTTTCAAAGCGCGCAGAGATCCTGGAATGGGTCCGGCGCGTCATCATCTCGGGGTCGACGGATTACAGGCATTTCCAGGCGGCAGCAACGAAGCAGCGCTACGCAATCCGGTTCCCTGGGATCACATATGGCGGGAGTGCACTTACTCCTCGACTAGCGGTTTCTAGCTGGCTGCGAGATGAGGACGAAAAAGGGCGTTTGACCAAGGCTTTCGAGGATCCAGACCTGCTCTCCGGTGTCGTTGACGCACCCCCTCGGCTTGCGATGGAGATGGCAGATCTCATCCGCTTCAAAACGTCGACTCTCACCGAGATCGGCTTCCGCAGTGGAATGCAGACGTGCATGGCGGTTTTGATCTTACAGACCTGGCCGATGTCGATCGCGACGTCTGCGAAGACATGGTGACAGTTTTCACTTTTCTCGCCCGCGAAGAGGATCTCGTTTACCCCGAGGCTTACAAACCGGAGATCATTCAAATCATTCGCCGCTGGCGGCCGGACGTCGAGATCGATTAATGTCGAAGCCGCGCAGGCCAGCTTCCCTGTCTAACATCGAGCGGCGCGCTGTCGAGCTCGACACGATCGCATCGGTCCTGCCAATCGAGCGCAGGGACGAACTTGCCGAACTTCTCACTGACCAGGATGTCGAAACGCTAAAACATCTCGTCAACCAGGGCATGGGCGACAACACGCTGCGGGCGCTGACCTCCGATCTCGCCTATCTCGAAGCCTGGGGTCTTGCGTCCACCGGGCAGTCCCTGCCCTGGCCGGCGTCAGAGGCGCTACTGCTCAGATTCGTCGCTCACCACCTGTGGGATCCCGAAAGGCGCGCCAGCGACCCCCAACACGGCATGCCTGCTGACGTTTACGAGAACCTCAGAGGCCAAGGCTTCCTGAAATCCATCGGCCCGCACGCCGCCGATACGGTGCGGCGCCGGCTTGCGAGCTGGTCGACCATGACAAAATGGCGCGGCTTGTCCGGAGCCTTCTCCTCCCCTGCCCTCAAACAGTCGATCCGGCTCGCGGTCCGCGCCGTTCCACGAAAGCGTCGTCGAAAAAGCGCAAAAGCGGTCACGGGGAACATCCTGCAAATGCTGGTCGCCACGTGTGCAAGTGACAGCTTGCGTGACATCAGGGACCGGGCGATTTTGATGGTCGCCTTTGCGTCAGGTGGTCGCCGGCGCAGCGAGATCGCCGGCCTCCGCCTGGAGCAACTGACCGAGGAAACACCGATCGAGGTGCCAGACAGCCCTCCCCTTCCCTCTTTGGCAATTCATCTTGGGCGGACCAAAACGACGACCGGAGAGGACGACGACGTCGTCTATCTCACAGGCCGGCCTGTCGAGGCATTGAATGCCTGGCTGACCGCCGCCAGGATCGACAAGGGAAGCGTGTTTCGGGGAATCGGAAGGTGGGGAACGGTCTCGAGCCGGGCGCTCGATCCGCAGTCGATCAACGCGATCCTTAAACAGCGTGCGGAAATGGCGGGGTTGGACCCCGGGGAGTTTTCGGCGCATGGGCTGCGGTCAGGGTACCTGACCGAGGCCGCCAATCGTGGCATTCCGCTGCCTGAGGCGATGGAGCAATCGAGGCACCGATCCGTTCAACAAGCCTCCAGCTATTACAACAATGCTGCGAGGAGGACCGGCCGGGCAGCACGGCTCCTTTAGGGTGGCCATCCCCAAATAGGCGAAGGGCGGTACGCGCGCTGGATCGTAGCAATGAGCCCGAACGTGACAATGGCGACGGCACCAAGCATTGCCGCAGCTGTAAGGGATAGAGAAATCCCGATATGCGCCATCGCGAATGCCATGACAAAAGGCGCCAAGGCCGAGAGAACTAATTTGGAGGCCATCGTTTTTCCCTGCAGCTTACCATAGCCGTCACTGCCGAATAGGTAGAGTGGCAGCGTGCCGGCAACGATACTCAGCAGACCGTTGCCCATCCCAAAGACAACGGCGAAGACCATCGAGCCCAAGATGGAGGGCGCCGTAAATTGCAGGATCAGCACACCGCCGGGGATCAGGATGGCCGCAACGATCGCCAATAGCAGCGCCGGCAGGTTCTTCCCGAACACCATGTTGATCAGACGGCTCGCAACCTGCGACGGACCAAACAGGGTACCGATCAATGCCGCGGAGGTGCCGAGACCAAGACCAGACAGCAGCGGCACCATATGCACCAGCACGGCCGAACTGGAGAGCGACAGCAGCGAAAACGCCGTGACCATCAACGCGAAGCAGAGGCGGCGTTGCTCGGGCGGCAGTATCCCTTCGACCCGTTGCGGCGTCGATTTGGCCGCCGACCGACGCGCGGTAACGTCGTGCGAAAGCCAGGCGTGGATCGGCAGGCATATAAACAGGTTCAGGCCGGCATAGAGCAGATAAACATTCTGCCAGGAGGTCTGCGCATGCAGAGCCGTCGTGATCGGCCAGAACATCGTCGAAGCGAAGCCTGCGAGCAACGTCAGATAGGTAATGCTGCGCGACGCCACGTGCGGCCTGATCTGAACCAGGAGCGCGAATGCGGCGCCGTACTGAACCAGGTTGGCCGCCACCTGGATCGCAATCAGGGCGGCCGCATAGGAGGTCTTACTGGGTGCGTAGGCGCAGGCAACGAGAGCGGCGGCTGCCGCAGCCGAGCCGATCGTCATCACTCGCCCGGCCCCGATGCGGTCGAAAAGGCCGCCAAGCCAGGGCGCGGTCAGGCCGCCGATCAGCAGCGCGGCCGAAAGCGCGCCGAAGATCCATTCGGTCGACCAGGCAAAATGCGCGGCCATGTCGGGCGCCAGGATGCTGAAGCTGTAATAGAGAGTGCCGTAGCCGATGTTCTGGGTGACGCCCAACGCGACAATCGCGGCGACCGGGACGCGCTCGCTCATATGGATTTCAGGCTCACGCGCCGCTCCAGCTTTTCGGCGTCTTCCTTTCGCTCGCTGTAGCGATCGGTGAGGTAGGTAGAGGCGTCCCGGGTCAGGAACGTGAACTTGACCAACTCCTCACAGACATCGACGACGCGATCATAATAGGACGACGGCTTCATGCGGCCGTCAGTGTCGAATTCCTGGAAAGCCTTGGCGACCGACGACTGGTTCGGGATGGTAATCATCCGCATCCAGCGGCCGAGCACACGAAGCTGGTTGACGGCATTGAACGACTGCGAGCCGCCGGAGACCTGCATAACGGCGAGTGTCTTGCCCTGCGTCGGCCGCACGGAACCGACCGAAAGCGGGATCCAGTCGATCTGTGCCTTCATGATGCCGGTCATGGAGCCGTGGCGTTCCGGACTGATCCAGACCTGGCCTTCCGACCAGGCCGACAGATCACGCAGCTCCTGCACCTTCGGATGGCTGACCGGTTCCGCGTCGGGAAGCGGCAGGCCAGCCGGATCGAAGATCCGAACTTCGCAGCCAAAATGTTCGAGCAGGCGCGCGGATTCGTGCGCCAGCAGTCGGCTGTAGGATACCGGACGCAAAGAGCCGTACAGGATCAGGATCCTCGGCTTGTGAGCCGAGGACGGCGGACGCAGCGCGTCTAGGTCCGGCTGGCGCAGGTGCGCCAGGGATGCGGCAGGCAAATCAGCCAATGCGCTTGCCCTCCGCATTGAGGACCTGTTCGCCGTCCTCTTTCGTGAAGGCGCCCTTATGGGTGTCGGGCAGGATCTCGAGGACGACTTCGGACGGCCGCGACAGGCGCGTGCCCATTGGTGTCACGACGAACGGCCGGTTGATCAGGATCGGATCCTTGAGCATGGCGTCGAGGAGCTGGTCATCGGCCAGATCCGGATTGCCGAGGCCGAGTTCAGCATAGGGCGCGCCCTTCTCGCGGATGGCCTGGCGCACGGTGAGCCCCGCATCCGTAATCATCTGCACCAGCTGGTCGCGGCTGGGCGGATTTGTCAGGTATTCGATCACCGTGGGCTCAATGCCGGCATTGCGAATCATCTCCAGCGTGTTGCGCGAGGTGCCGCAAGCGGGGTTGTGATAAATTGTGACGTTCATGACTCAGATCCTTTTGGTGGAGAGATTGCGCACGGCGCCGCCGCGCTCGTACCAGCCCTTGCTGCGGTTGACGATCCAGACCACCGACAGCATCACCGGCACCTCGATCAGCACACCAACCACGGTGGCCAGCGCCGCGCCCGAGTTGAAGCCGAACAGGCTGATGGCGGCGGCTACCGCCAGTTCGAAGAAGTTGGAGGCGCCGATCAGGGCCGACGGGCCGGCGACACAGTGCTCCTCCCCGCTCACGCGGTTGAGCAGATAGGCCAGGCCGGAGTTGAAATAGACCTGGATCAGGATCGGCACGGCAAGCAGGGCGATGACGCCCGGCTGCGCCAGGATCTGTTCGCCCTGGAAGCCAAAGAGCAGCACCAGGGTGGCGAGCAAAGAGAGCAACGAGAGCGGCTGTAGCCGAGCGCCGAGGCGGGTGACATCGGTTGCCCGGCGCAGCAACTGGGCCGCGATCACCGGCAAGACGATGTAGAGCACCACCGACAGGATCAGGGTGTCCCAAGGCACGGTGATGGCGGAAAGGCCGAGCAGCAGGCCGATGATCGGCGCAAAGGCCATAACCATGATGACGTCGTTCAGCGCGACTTGGCTCAGCGTGAAATGCGGCTCGCCTTTGGTGAGGTTCGACCACACGAACACCATGGCGGTGAAGGGTGCTGCCGCAAGTAGGATCAGGCCGGCGATGTAGCTGTCGATCTGGCCGGCCGGCAGGTACGGTCGGAACAGGTAGCCAACGAATAGCCACCCCAGCAGCGCCATGGAAAACGGCTTGATCGCCCAGTTGATGAACAGGGTGACGCCGATGCCCCGCCAGTGGCGGCTGACCTGGCCGAGGGCGGCAAAGTCGATCTTCAGCAGCATCGGGATGATTATCAGCCAGATCAGCACTGCCACCGGCAGGTTGACCCTGGCGACTTCGGCCGCACCGATGGCCTGGAAGACGCCGGGCATGAGGTGGCCAAGGGCAACCCCGGCGATGATGCAGGCGAACACCCACACAGTCAGATAGCGTTCAAATGTAGACATGGCTTATTCCGGAAGGTGCGCGACCATAAGAGCGGCCGAGGCGGGGCATAGGCTGGCGGCTTGGCGCGTGTGCAGAATGGTGGGCGGCGCAGCCGCACGATCGATCGGGGTAAATCCGAGGTTCTGAAAAAACGGAGCGGCCGTATCGGTCAGCAGATAGACCGCACTTGCGCCGTCGCGGTGCGCCTGGTCGAGGAGCTTTCTTGTGATCGTCTGACCGAACCCCCGGCCGCGCTGGTCAGCCACCACGACAAGGGATCTCAGCAGCGCGCAGTCACCATACAGCTCCAATCCTCCGAACCCTACCAGCTGGCCGTGATGCTCCGCCTGGTAAAACGCTCTTCTCGCTTCCGCGAGGTCATCCGTGGGGAGATGGGCGGCCTTGAGGGCCGACTGCAGGGCTGCGTCCACGCCAGGGACCGGCTTAAGGGAAACGTCGCTCATGCCCCGACTCCCGCTGGCGCACAGCACGCGGCGACCTCGGTCGCCGGCGCGCAGATCTCTGGATGACCCGCGCAGCAATCTTCCATGAGGAAACGGATCAGGGCGCCGAGACCGTCATAGTTGGCGGTGTAAATGATCGAGCGGGATTCGCGTTGCTGGTTGATGAGCCCGGCGCGCTCCAGCTCCTTGAGATGAAAGGAGACGTTCGACGGCGAGACTTCCGCCTTCTCGGCGATGGCGCCGGCAGCCATGCCGTTGGGCCCTGCGACCACCAGCATGCGCACAATGTGCAGGCGGGTTTCCTGCGACAGGGCCGCGAATGACATGAGGGCTTGACGTTCTTCCATATTTCTACAATCCTTGAAATATTGAAACAGGAGTAGCCGAAATGAACGCGCTCGACAAGCCCCTTCTTGAAACCGACATCAGCCTGGGCCGCCTGCTCGACACCATTGATGGCGTACGAAATCTCCCCCTGATCTTTTCCTATGACGGCCACCCGGTGAAACCGGGCTACCATGTAACCGAAGTCAAGGCCGGCCAGTTTGCTGCACTCGACTGCGGCGCCGAGCACGAAGAATGGTCCGTAATCTTCGTACAACTGTGGGACATCCACGAAGACGACCGCTCCCATATGCCAGCCGGAAAGTTCGCCGCAATCATCCGCAAGGTATCGAAGCATCTGCGGCTCGATGGATCGGCCAAGCTGACTTTCGAAGTCAGTGACGGCGTCAGGCCGATGCAGCTTTACTGTGCGGCGACCCCTGCCCTGCACAGCGGCGCGGTACATGTCGACCTGGTACCGCGGCCAGCGAGCTGTAAGCCGCGCGATCGGTGGCTCGCCGAAGAAAATCAGAAGGCCTCGGCGTGCTGTGGCCCAACACAACAGACCGGCTCGTGCTGCTCCTGAGTCCGCCCAATTTGGGTGAGTCCGGCGAATTGGGCGAATGTCTTGTTATTTAGAATCAGCGAGATAGAATCCGCTCGATTAGGACCACCGACAATCGAAAATCGTAGCAAATCCCGTTCCTGAAGATCGCCTTTTGGAGCGCCCGTGCCAAAAACATCGCTGACCGCCGTCGAGCGCCGCGCCGAGGAACTCGACACCATCGCATCGGTGTTGCCGCTGGAACGCCGCGACGAACTCGCCGAACTGTTGACCGATGAAGACGTCGAGACGCTGCGTCACCTCGTCAACCAGGGCATGGGCGACAATACGCTGCGCGCACTGACATCCGATCTCACTTATCTCGAGGCCTGGGGCCTGGCCGCCACCGGACAGTCCCTGCCATGGCCAGCACCTGGATCACTATTGCTCAAATTCGTCGCTCATCATCTGTGGGATCCGGAAAAGCGCGCAGGCGACCCCAACCACGGCATGCCCGCCGATGTTGACGAGAATCTCAGGCGCCAGGGTTTTCTGAAATCCATCGGTCCGCACGCGCCTGATACGGTGCGCCGCAGGCTGGCTAGTTGGTCGACACTCACCAAATGGCGCGGTCTTAATGGCGCTTTCGCCTCCCCTGCCCTCAAACAGGCGATCCGGTTGGCAGTTCGCGCTGTTCCCCGAAAGCGCCGTCGAAAAAGCGCAAAAGCGGCACAGGGGACATCCTGCAAATGCTGCTAGCCACGTGCGCAAGTGACAGCCTGCGCGACGTTCGCGATCGGGCGATACTGATGGTCGCCTTTGCCTCGGGTGGTCGCCGACGCAACGAGATTGCCTCATTGCGCGTCGAGCAACTGACTGTCGAGGCTTCGATCGAATTGCCCGACAGCCCTCCCCTCCCCTCCCCTCTCTCGCCATCCATCTCGGCCGGACGAAAACAACCACCGGCGAACAAGATGAGATCGTCTACCTGACGGGCCAGCCGGTGGAGGCGCTCAATGCCTGGATGGCAGTCGCAAGCATTGAGAAAGGCAGCGTGTTTCGGGGGATTGGCAGGTGGAATACCGTTTCGAAGCGGGCGCTCGACCCGCAGTCGGTCAATGCCATTCTCAAGCAGCGAGCCAAAATGGCCGGGTTGGAGCCAAGGGAGTTTTCGGCGCACGGGTTGCGGTCAGGGTATCTGACCGAGGCGGCCAATCGCGGCATCCCTCTCCCCGAAGCGATGGAGCAATCCCGCCATCGATCAGTGCAACAGGCGTCCAGCTACTACAACAACGCGACACGGCGAAGCGGGCGTGCGGCACGACTATTTGTGTGAGGAGCTTATCTCGATAGTCATGCTGTCCGATGCGTTTTATCCTGAAATTAAAGCCAGAGAAGAAAGCGGAACGAGGCTTAGCTCCGTTCCGCTCCTTTATCATGCTTTGGCGGGTATGGCGCCTGATCGTGCGCCGTCCGTCACCTTGCGATATACCAACAGCGTCGCTACGAGACCGCAACCGCCAGCAAGAGCAAGCCAATAGCCGGGTGCAGCCTTATCACCGGTCTCTTCGATGAGCCAAGTGGCGATCGCTGGCGTAAAGCCTCCGAATATCGCCGTCGCCAACGAATAGGCGAGCGAGAACCCTGCTGTCCGCACGATCGGCGGCACAATTTCCGTCAGGGCGACAACCATGGCTCCGTTATAGCTGGCATAAAGGAAACTCAGCCAGAGTTCAGCTATAAGCATGCGCTCGAAGCTCGGTGCGGAGACGAGCCACGCGATCACCGGGTAAGCTGTCACGAGAGCGAGCGCCGAGAAAACAACGAGGACAGGCTTGCGGCCAATACGGTCGGAAACAGTGCCCATGACCGGTAGCCAGAAGAAATTCGACAAGGCAACGCAGAATGTCACGAGAAGGCTGTCGGTTTCCGAAAGCTTCAGAACGCTCTTGCCGAAGGTGGGCGTATAGACGGTGATAGCGTAAAACGAGACTGTCGTCATGACGACCATCAACATGCCGAGCAGGACGATGCCCCAGTTGCTGGCGAGCGTCTGATAGATCTGCGTCATTGTTGGGCGATGTTGACGGGCGGCGAACTCCTGGGTTTCCTCCAACGAACGCCGGACATAAAAGAGGAAGGGCACGATGCCGCAGCCAATGAAGAAGGGTATACGCCAGCCCCATTCGGTCATCATGCTCGGTGGCATCAGCGAATTCAACGCATAGCCCAGGACAGCGGCAACCATGATCGCGACCTGCTGGCTTGCCGACTGCCACGATACATAAAAGCCTTTTTTTCCTGGCGCCGACATCTCGGCCAGATAGACCGAGACACCGCCGAGTTCGACACCTGCCGAAAAGCCCTGCAGCAGACGACCGATCAGGACAAGTAGCGGCGCAAAGATGCCAATCGTCTGGACGCCGGGCACAAATGCAATGAGAACTGTACCGAGCGCCATGATGCTGAGGGTGACGATCAGGCCCTGCCGGCGGCCGATCTTATCGACGTAGGCGCCAAGGAAGATTGCTCCGAGCGGTCGCATCAGAAACCCTGCCCCAAAGGTCATGAAGGTCAGCATCAGCGATGCGGCTTCATTGTTTGACGGGAAGAAGGTTTTCGAAATATTGCTGGCGTAGATCCCGACGAGAAAAAAGTCGAACATCTCAAGGAAATTGCCGCTTGTTACGCGCAGTACGGTGCCAACGCGGGATGAGCGTCTAGCTGCTATCATTGTTTTTCCTCCAAAGGCACGAGACGTACCCAGCTTCGGGTCCTCCAGTCTCAATGCAAACGGTCGTGCGGCAGTCGAGTGTGCCGCCGCGTGTCGACGGCAGGCCCCGACAGGCGCCTTTGCCAAACTCATTTCCAATCGTTTACATCGAATATCCTGTCACCATCCTGTCACGCCCTTAAGCAGCTCGAAATTGCTTGTCACAAACTCATCCACCGTGCTTGAACTAGCAGATGAAACATAAGACCAGGGAGGAAGGCATGCGGGTCCTCATTGTGGAGGATGACCCGTCGTTGGCTCGCGGGATAGTGACGGCGCTCGTGAGCGGCGGGTACGCGGTTGATCATATCGACAATGGGCGCGACGGACTCTCTGCAGCTCTCGAGGAAGACTACGCGCTTATCGTGCTCGACCTCGGTTTGCCAGAAATGAATGGGCTCGCGGTCCTCAGAGCGCTGCGTCAGGCAGGTTCGACAACTCCCGTAATGATCCTGACTGCGCGTGATGCTATTCCCGACCGGGTAGCCGGGCTCGATGTGGGGGCCGACGATTATCTGACCAAACCTTTCGCGCTGGAAGAATTTGAGGCCCGTGTGCGCTCTCTCGTTCGGCGCGGGCAGAAACAGGCGAGCCCGATACTGACCAGCGGCGCGCTTTCTATCGATCTCAACGCTGGTATAGCCACACTTTCCGGGCGCACCCTCTTTTTGCGGCCAAGGGAGTATTCTGTCCTCGTTCTTCTTCTGGCTCGAGCAGGCCAGGTTGTTCAAAAAGAGCGACTCGCCTCGGCGATTTCGAATTTCGATGACGCGCTTACGCCCAACGCCGTGGAACTGCATCTTGGGCGTCTGCGTAAGAAACTCCAGCCAGACGGCCCCAATATTCGCACCATTCGTGGTGTTGGCTATATCCTTGAGGTCGGGTGAATGAGCGGCAGCGGCACGCCGTCCATCCGCCGGCGCCTTCTCCGAAATATGGTCTTGCCCGTCGCTGTGCTGGCAGTCGTCTTCGGCGTTGGCGGCGCATTCCTCATTCATAGCGTCGTGAGCCTCACGCAGGACAGACTGCTTGATGCGGCGCTGATCTCAATCATCGATCGCGCGTCGGCGCATGGTCCGGCGCACCTCGGCGACACGGTGGCACAAGGCGCCATCGAGATTCTACGTGACGACGCAAACGATACCTTCACCTTTTGTATATCTGATGGCGTTGGCTTCCAGCGAGGCGATCCAAAACTCTGTGCGCTGAGTACGCCCGCAGCGCCATCAGACAGCACCACGCATGTAGCGGCTGAACTGAATGACAACCAGGTGCGGATCGCCATGACCAGTCGCGCCATAGAAGGCTTCGCTGAGCCGCTCACTTTCAGGATAGCAGAAACGCTCAACAGCCGGCTTAATATGGAAGCGCGGATGCTCGTCGTACTCGTGCTGTTCGAAGCCGTCCTCCTGACCGCTGCCGCCATTCTTTCCTATTTGGCCATTTTGCGAGGGCTTCTCCCTCTTACCGAGATCAGTCAGGAGCTTTTGGGACGAGCGCCGCCCGGCGCAATCCCCTTTGCGCGGATCGATACCGCAAGGGTGCCGGAAGAGGCTGTCGACCTTGTCTCGGCGATCAATACATTGATGGAGCGGCTGGATGAAACTATCGCTGGCGTACGCGATTTCACCGCGGATGCTTCACATCAATTGCGGTCGCCGCTAGGTGGTATCAAGCTGCATCTTGAGCTTTTGGAGCGGCAGGCGGCAGGGCAGGCTCCTCTTCTGGCAACACTTCGCGAAGCGCAAGACGGCGTGACGCGCTTGCAACGCGTGCTCGAGCAACTGATCGTGCTGGCACGCGTAGACACAAGGAGCGGAGGGGTCGACCTCAATCAGCGCATTGATCTTGGCCACCTCGCGGCCGATGTCTTGGCCGGATACGTGCCGAAGGCTTTGCACCGCAAGATAGATATCGTGCTCGATGCGCCGGACAGCCCCATCTATGTTGCCGGCAATCGGCTTCTTCTGCAGGAAATCGTTTCCAATCTTGTCGATAACGCGCTTGCACACAGTGCAGAAGGGAGCGCCGTGACGGTGCGCGTGATGCAGGACGCAACAGCAGGAACAATCGCGGTAGAGGATGAAGGGCCAGGCATTCCAGAGCAAGAACGCGGTCGCGTCTTTCAGCGCTTCTATCAGATACCGCGCAGTGGCGCGAAGCCGGGCTCTGGGCTTGGTCTTGCGATCGCCCGACGTATCGCCGATCTTCATGGCGGCTCGATCAGTCTGAGCGACACCTTGTCGGGAAGCGGTCTCAGCGCGCGGCTCGGTCTGCGGCTCTTCCAGTTGCCAGCGGCGGGAAGCGCTGAGAGAACAACCTAGAATCTCAGGATGGTCGAGTTCTTCTTTGAAATGGCCGCGATCCGGAACCTTGTCAGCTGACAAGGTTTTTGCAGGCGCCCTTTAGCCTGAGTTGCCGCGGCTTCATGCCAATGCAAATGCGAGTTCCGTGCGCAGGCTTGAGATCAAGTTCCAGGGGCGGGGAGGGGATAAGAACAAAACCTTGTCAGCTGACAAGGTTTCTTGGGCGCACAGACATATCGCGCGGCTCTTTTCGTCATGGACAGGCGCTCGAACCATTGACCAACAGCTTTCGACGCCTGTGTTGTGGCGACGGTAGACAGAAAAAAGGGCGAGCTAGCAGACGACCCAGGGGAGGGGATGCGCGAGCTGGCAGCGGAGCCCCGGAACAGCGACGGGTTCTGATATCAATCAGTGCGATCAAGACAATGGACAAAAACTTGGCTGCCGCTCTTCACGGATTGGCGCCCGGCCCCGCTCCGCAATCGGGCTGCGAGGCGACGAGGCAATAAAAATTGCAGCACTATAAATGCGTCCTGAAGCACACCGGATCTTCTCGCGCTTCAAATAATGCTTCCGGGAAAGGGCTTATCGGTGTTGGTGCTGTGCCCCGTGGTGTTTGCACAAAGCGGGAAAAGGTGCAGCCGATCTCCGCGTGTTGTGGCTATCGGGCTGAGCTTGCGGAAGCTGCAATCTTGGCGGCGGCACTTCGCCCGAGCGAACTGTCGGCTTTGGCGGCCAGCGTTCTTCGGCCACTGGTGGTGCGCCGAGCCAGCGAATCCAAGCCTTGCCGGAACTGCTTTTTCAGTTCTGCCGCCAACTCCGTCTCGATCCCACAGGCCTGAGTGATCATCGTCCGGTCGATATGGCCATCCAGAAGCGGAGGAGATTCCCGGCAGATGATCGAACTGGCCAGAAAGCGGTATATTCTCCAGCACCCGTCTGGAGTCGATTGGAGCGATGCGATGGTCGAAGAATTCTGACATTTTTCGCTGAAATAACGTGATGAAAGGTGTCGTGTTTGATAATGCTCATTCCGTTTCTCTCGACACCAATGCCGAGGGCGAGCGGGAATAGTGGGCGAGCTTTAACATAGGATGTATCCGGCGTTTCACTTCTAATGTCTAACGGCGCATAATATCGTACCCGCCACCTACACCGCCTAGACCAAAGCTCAGGAGTCCAATGTCGGCGTGTTAACTGAGCGGGCTTAGCTACACCTGTCGCTCAACTAACCGAAATGCGCCTTGCTTGATTAACGGGTGAGGCTGATATTGAGTGTCGTCTGATTCCCAATCCAGAAACCACCCGGGTCGTTTCGTCGAAACGGTTGCTGCCAGTGAAACAGTGCGTGCGTTCGTCCGCCACCATTGCCGCCGAGCCGGCGATTGATGTGCTTTCATTGCTAGAGCGGCTCAGCTTGACGCCATGATGAATGGTTTAGAGGCTAGAAATGTTGCCCATGTCGTTGCGTCCGATCCGTGAGATGCACGCCAGGCTCCTGCACAGTGGGCAGGGAGGCACCAAGGATCCAGGTAAGTTCCGCCGCTCGGGTGCTGTGGTTCTGCAGCATCTGGCATCGGTAGAAAGCACGCCGAGCATTATCACGGATACATCAACGTCGGGGACTTGATTTCACAACCTGGAAAACGACTTCGCTGCTGCCACATCCCCAATTTTCTATTTCACGTTGATTAATATTCGTTAAACAAAATTAATCCATCGTTAACTATGTTGGCCTAGTTCTGCCTTTTAAGCCGACTTCGTATCGGCGCAATATAGGCCAACTTTTTGTTCCGCGTATTGGCAACTTGCTCATTCTTCTCATTTGAAGGTGGAACGTTGAATGCGGTCTCGTTGGCTTCCAGCTCTCCTTTGCACTATTGCCGCCAGCGCCCTGGCGACAGGCTGTGCGAACGGCTCAAACGCTCGAAAACAGGCAGGTGCCGTAAGCACGGCGGTGTCCAGCGGCACTCCTAGTGGGATGCATAGCGGAGATTTGCCAGGTGTGACCGGCTCCACAGCAGGCCCGGCCACATCCCAGACGCCCGAAAGCGCCGAGCACAAGAGACCTCTTTCCCTTGAGACCGCGGTCAGAAAGGCAGTTGACTGGCACCCTGCCGTGACGGAAACGATTGGCCGGTTGCGCCAGCAGACTGAATCCGTCAATGAAGCCCGCGCAGGTTATCTTCCAAATCTCAGCTGGGGGCTGGATTCCTCCTATAGTACCGATCGATCGGATCGCTACAGTCCGGATCTGAACTTCAATGTCTCCCAGATGCTCTATGATTTCGGCAAGGTCGACAACCGGGTCAAGATTGCCACGGCCGGGATTGCGGGGCGGAAATCGCAAGTTCTGATGGCTGTGGATGACCTTGCCCGTGAGGCGGCTTATTCGGTCATTGAAATTCAGCGCAACCGTTCCCTGAGGGGTGTCGCGCGAGACCAGATTAAGGATACAAAGGCCATTCTCGAACTGGTGAAATCACGGACGGACAAGGGCGCAAGCACGCGTTCCGACCTGCTGCAAGCTGAGGCGCGTGTTCAGGCGGCAGAGGCCACATTGCTGGAAATCGAAGGGCAATTGTCCCGATGGGAATCGGTGCTTGCGAATTTGAGCGGCATTGCGGGTCGGATCGAGGTATCGGATACGATACCGGCCTGGCTGTCAAAAGCCTGCGGCGCCAGGGAAATGGACTGGTCGCGTGTGCCTGTGGTCATGCATGCAGCGGCGGATCGCGAAGCCGCGGCCGCGCAGATCGATCTCGCCAAGGCCGAGGGTCTGCCGACTCTTTCTCTCGATGCGGGAATTGGCGTCGATGTTACTGAGATGAGTTCTTTCGACCCCGACTATAGCGTCGGATTGCGGGTTACGGGCAGCCTTTACAATGGTGGCGCCACAAGCGCGCGGCGGAACATGGCCGTGCAGGCGCTCGGCGCATCACAGGCTGCGGAAGCGCGTGCGCGGGTAGATATCCTGCGAAACCTCACGGAAGCCAGCAGTCAGATTTCCAGCAAGGAAAGCCTGCGCCGCTCGCTTTCGATGCGTCAATCGACGATGAGACAAACCCGCGATCTCTACCGTACACAATATGTTGAACTGGGTACACGCAGCCTGCTCGATCTGCTCAACGCCGACCAGGAGCTTCACGCCGCGAGGTTCGATATCAGCAACATCCAATATGACCTGCACAGGTTGAGCATCGACTGCACGTTCAATGCCGGGCGGATGCGCGAAGCCTTCGCGCTCGAGGGCCAGACTGTTCAAGGCATATCGCTCTAGGCGCAACTTATTGCGACTCTCGCCGGCAGTGACCCATCTATTTGATCTTTGTCATTTTTTACGGATGAGGAAGTTCCTTTTCCGATTGAAGAGGGCTCTGGATCGTCTTGCCTTCTTGCCACATATTCCCTCTTTTCCAGCCTTCCTCGGGCGGGACCAAACGGCACCGGTCGAAGCCGAAACGTCCTTGTGCAGCGCAAAAATACCGGCTTGTTTTCCGGGAGCAAACAGGGTCTGCAGCCTGGCATTTTGACGACGGCTAGCCACGGCTACGCCCTTCAGTTCCCCCGTGGATTTTGAGGGGATTTTAGCCCTGTCATTTGGGAGGGATCGATAAAACAGAATCTTCTAATGCTCTCCCCGGTTGTTTTTTCCTTGCGCTGTTTCGTTTTTATGCAATTATGAGGATGGGAGAGGGCCCTGAGAGGGAAGTTCCCCTGAGACAAGAGATGAGAGCCGTTTGATACAGGCTCTTTACGTCGCAGCGGTTAGCCGTTCGTAAAACTCCATTTTCTTGAATGTTGCTTGGTGTTCCAGGCGACAGTGGATTTCTGTCGCCGATGTTGCCGCGTTGCAGGAGGACAGTTTCATGGTCGCGATAATAACCGATAAGGCCGCCGGAAGTTCTCGGACCGTGCCGCTAGACAACTTGAACATAGACAAGCCCAGCATTGTGCAGATTCGCGCCAGCCGCAACGAGGTCTCCGACTTTGTACGCGATGGCGACGATCTCCTGGTTCGCATGCGATCCGGTGAGACAATCCGGATCGGAAATTTCTATCGCGAGGTCAATGGCGACCACAGCCAGCTGGTGCTGGAAGACGAGGACGGCAATCTCTGGCTCGGCGAACACAGTGACGGTTTGGCGGATTTCCGCTTTTCGCAGATTGAAGGCGTAGACCAAATTGTTGGAGCGTCAACGAATGACGGCTCCATTCTCGGCCTTGCTGCGCTGGGCCTGCTGGCTGCCGGCGGCGCTATCGCAGTCGGAGGTGGCGGGTCTTCTGATGATGATGGCGATGCAGACGCCGATGCAGACGCTGATGCGGATGCGGATGCCGACGCGGACGCAGATGCGGATGCTGATGCTGATGCTGACGCCGATGCCGATGCCGATGCGGACGCCGATGCCGACGCGGACGCAGATGCAGATGCCGATGCAGATGCAGATGCAGATGCAGATGCGGATGCGGATGCGGACGCGGACGCGGACGCAGACGCCGATGCCGACGCGGACGCAGATGCAGATGCAGATGCAGATGCAGATGCAGATGCAGATGCGGACGCAGATGCCGATGCCGACGCGGACGCAGACGCAGACGCAGACGCAGATGCGGACGCGGATGCGGATGCCGACGCAGATGCCGATGCCGATGCGGACGCAGATGCCGATGCTGATGCCGACGCCGACGCAGACGCAGATGCCGATGCTGACGCAGACGCAGATGCGGACGCGGATGCCGACGCAGATGCTGATGCTGATGCTGATGC
>NZ_JBQYSN010000041.1:0-39138 GCF_052686535.1 Agrobacterium sp. DKPNP3
TCGCTGCCACCGCGTGACCCCGTGCTTTATTTCATCCAGCGTATGCGTGACGAGGCCCATCGCTTCGCCATCGGCTCGCACCGGGCGCGGCGCAAGAAGGAAATGGTGCGCAACCCGCTGGATGAGATTTCGGGAATCGGTCCGGGACGGAAGCGCTCCCTGCTGCAGCATTTCGGCACGGCAAAGGCGGTATCCCGCGCCGGCCTTAACGACCTGATGGCTGTCACCGGCATTTCCGAGACGGTGGCGCGGCAAATCTACAATCACTTCCACGAGAGCGGCAGCGATTGACGCAGAACGGCGGGGCAGACCTGCTAAAAAAACATAAACACGTGTTGACGCTATGCCCTAGCGGCGGCATCAAGGCAGCTGATCTCAGACTGACAGGTTTCCCCATGGCTTCGCGCGCATACAGCATTCCCAACCTCCTGACCTACGGCCGGATTCTCGCCGTTCCGGTCATCGTCCTTTGCTTTTATGTCGAAGGAAAACTGGAGAGCTCGGATTTTGCCCGCTGGACGGCGCTGTGGCTGTTCATCATCGCCTCGCTTACCGATTTTCTCGATGGCTATCTGGCGCGTATCTGGAACCAGACATCGAATATCGGCCGCATGCTGGACCCGATCGCCGACAAGCTGCTGGTCGCTTCCGTGCTGCTTCTGATGGCGGCGGATGGCACGATTGCCGGCTGGTCGTTGTGGGCTGCGATTACCATTCTCTGCCGTGAAATTCTCGTCTCTGGCCTGCGCGAATATCTGGCGGCGCTGAAGGTCAGCGTACCCGTCACCCGCATCGCCAAGTGGAAGACGACCATTCAGATGGTCGCCATCGCCTTTCTGCTCGCAGGCCCCGCCGGCGACAAGGTGCTGCCCTACACGACGGAAATGGGCATCACCCTGCTCTGGCTCGCCGCGGCCCTTACCATGTATACCGGCTATGATTACTTCAAGGCCGGCCTGAAACACATCGTGGACGAAGACTAATGACACGGATCGTTTATTTCGCCTGGGTTCGCGAGAAGATCGGCACCGATGAAGAGGAGCTGGACATTCCCTCTTACGTCACCACCGCTGGAGAGCTGATCGCCTGGCTCGCGTCGCGTGGCGAAAATTATGAGACCGCTTTCGAGTTTCCGAACGTGATCCGCGTTGCGGTCAATCAGGAACATGTCGAGCACGACGAAAGCATCGTCGGCGCGCGCGAGATCGGCATTTTTCCGCCCATGACAGGGGGATGAGGGAATGCAGCCGACAGTCCGCGTCCAGACAGATGATTTCGACGCTGCGGTGGAAACCCGCCTGATAACCGAGCGTGACAGAAGCATCGGCGCGGTCGTCGCCTTCACCGGGCTCTGCCGCGACGATGGCGGCACGCTCGCGGCGCTGGAACTCGAACATTACCCGGGCATGGCGGAAGCGGAAATCACCCGCATCGCAATCCTTGCCATGGAGCGTTTCGATCTTCTCGGCCTCACCGCCATCCATCGCCACGGTAAGATCGCGACGGGTGAAAACATCGTTCTCGTCATTGCCGCCTCATCGCATCGACAGGCCGCGTTCGACGGCGCGAATTTCGTGATGGACTATCTCAAAACATCCGCCCCGTTCTGGAAAAAGGAACATGGCAAGGATGGGATGGCGGGCGACTGGGTTGCCGCGAAGGTTGCAGACGATACGGCCAAGGACAGGTGGCGATAACGGCCAGCCTCAGGGCGCTTCGACCCTGCTGCGCATGACGATCAGCCAGCCGACCAGCAAGGCCAGAACCGCCGCATCCCGCCAGGCGGCAGGCCCGTAACCGACCCAGAATGTCTCGGCAAAGCCGACTGCGGCTGCCCCCAGGCCGCAGATGAGCGGGCTCGCATATCCGCCCGCTGCCGAAATCAGCACGACTTTCAGACCGAAGACGAGGCCCGCTCCGAAATCCATGGTGCCGTAATAAAAGGTCGCGAGCACACCGGCTGTGGCCGCAACGAGGCCCGCCGCGCAGTAGGACAGCAGAAAAACCCTGCCGGCATTCACCCCGAGGAGCGATGCGGCAAAGCTATCGTCCGATATCGCCCTCCATCGTCTGCCAAAGGCGGAGCGGTTGAGGTAAAGCGAGCCTGCGAGAATGAGCAGGCAGAAGACCGCCGTATTCAGCATCTGAATCGGTGTCAGGGTGACGGCAAAGCCGCCCTCGCTCCAAAAACGCACGGGCTGCGACAAGAAAGGCGGCAGCCACAACTGTTTTGTATCGGCGGCAAGTCTAGCACTTTCCGTGAGCGCGATCAGCACGCCGACGGAGGCGACAGTTACCGTGTTGGGAGAGGCCTTCGCCAGCGGTCGCATAACCGCCCGGCCAATGAAGCCCGCCGCCCACAAGCCCCCCAAAAGACCTGCCCCCGCCCCCAGCGCCAAGGTTGCCGGCAGAACCAGCCACAACCGGTTCCAGCCGAAGTCGGCAAACAGCAGGCAAGTCTGCCCGGCGAAGGCGAAGATGGCGCCATAGGTGACGTCGGCGCGTTTGGTGACGGAAAAGGCAATGGCGTAACCGAAGGCCAAAACCGCATACAGGGATGCGATCGGCACGGCATTCAGCAATTGTTGCAGGAAATAAGCCAAGCCCGTCCTCCCCAATGGCGATTATAACTGTTAAAATCTGTTTTGGTAGTTATAATATGGTCATGACATTCAGTTGGACGGAACATCGTTTTGCAGGGGGAGCACTGGCGCTCGATGTCGCCAACAGCGTCATCCTACGTGCGGACCCGGCAAGGAGGCTCGACCGCTTTGCTGAGCCGGAGCAGATCGCTGCCTTTGCCGAAGCGGCCATGCGGCTTGGCGGGGAGCGTGACAGGTTTCCCACCCTCGTCTCACCAGGGGCGACCGAGCGACCGCTTTTTCTGGAGTTGCGCGAAGCGATCGACGATCATTTCCGGTCGTCTGTCGCCGGCGGGGCCGATGACGGTAAGCTGGCCCGGTTTTTCTCCGCCAGCGCCTTGGCACTGAGAGTATTCCCGACCCAGGAGAGTCTTGCCAACGCTACCGTCCATTCCTCCCTGTCGCTGCTTTCCGGCGATGTCAGGGAGAGGCTCCGCATCTGCGCCAATTGCGGCTGGCTGTTTCTAGACCGCAGCAGGAACAGAAGCCGGATCTGGTGTGACATGGCGGTGTGCGGCAACCGGCAGAAGGCCAGCCGGCATTATCATCGCAGGAAAGAGGCGCAGCCATGAAAATTGCCCTGCCCCTGCTGGCGATCGTCGCCTTGCTGTCCCTTACGGGTTGCCAACGCGACGAACCTCGCGAGGTGGCGAAGCTTTCCGGGCGCATGTTCGTCTTCAACTACCGCGTGGCTGTCGCCACCTATCTGGTAACGCTGCAGCGCATCGCCCCGATCCGCGATGGCAGCACGGTTGAAGCGGCTTTCGAGAACCCGCGTGGCGGTCCGGACCTCATCATAAACGATAAGATTTTTCCGACAGACGACAGGATCACCGTTCAGAGCCCGCCGGTCGAATGTGTTAAGCAGGATCGGCCCTACAAGGTCTCCATCCGCATCAAGGCACCGGAAGGTGACATTCTCCAGACGATCCAGACCACCATCCGCTCCGATACGGACCAGTCGGCTCTACCGGCGAAGCCGCTGGTGGTCGGCCCGCTCTATACGCCCAATCCGGAGGTGTTCAAGTCAGATGGCTCTACGGATATGCGACCGGTTCAGGGGTGCCCGGCGTCGTAGAGAGCGGCGTGACCTTCCCGCCTCTCAAAAAAAACGGAGCCTTTCGGCCCCGTTTCCTTGAGTCTTTTCAGCAGCTTCACCCAATCGCCTGAGAGGGCGATTCAAGCTGTTGAGGTTTTGAATCAGCCGACGATTTCGGTTTCGGCGAACCAGTAGGCGATTTCCTGTGCGGCGGTTTCCGGCGCGTCGGAGCCGTGAACGGAGTTTTCGCCGATGGAGAGCGCGAAGGTCTTGCGGATGGTGCCTTCAGCGGCCTGGGCCGGGTTGGTGGCGCCCATGATTTCGCGGTTCTTGAGGATGGCGTTTTCGCCTTCCAGAACCTGAACGATGGTCGGGCCGGAGGTCATGCCTTCAACGAGTTCGCCGAAGAAGGGGCGTTCCTTGTGAACGGCGTAGAAGCCTTCGGCTTCGCGCTTGCTCATCCAGACGCGCTTGGAGGCGACGACGCGCAGGCCGTTGTCTTCAAATACCTTGGTGATCGCGCCCGTCAGGTTACGCTTGGTTGCGTCCGGCTTGATCATCGAAAATGTGCGTTCAATCGCCATGTGTCCGTTTCCTTTTCCTTCAGAGAAAGTGGGCGGTCTTTACCCGCCCAAAGGCCCGAAAACAAGGGGGATCAACGAGATTGCGGCGATGACGCCAGACATTTCACGCCGCTGTCACACTGCGACCCCTCGCATCATACAGGTCGAGACAGCCTTCGAACCAGTCCCTCACCGGGTCATTCTCGGCGAACAGATCGGCGCCGGTGGTGATCCTCGCCCATTGCAGCGCCCCGAAGACGATGTAATCGGCAAAGAGCGGCGACGTGCCACCGATGAAGGGCTGGAAGCTCAGCATCCGCCGGATCGGCGCCAGCAAACCGGGAAAGGCGGCAATTTCCGCCTCGCGGTTTGCCACCACATCTTCGAGCGGACGGCCGAGCGCCTTGGTGCGGCTATCCCGGAAATAATGACGGTCAGGCTCATCCAGCATATTGTGGATATCGAGGACCGCAATACGGGTGATGGCTGGGTGCAGCACCGTCTGCGACCAGCTTTCGACGAACCGGGCCATCGCCTTGCCGCCTTCTCCGTCAAATAGCGAGGGCCGTTCCGGATAGGCTTCATCGAGGTAGAGGGCGATCTCGAAGCTGTCGCTCACCAGCTGATCACCGTCCCGAAGGATCGGCACCGTTTTGGAAAACCCGTCCTCGACAGTCGGAATGACCGTGAAGGGCAAAGGACGCTCCTCGAAATCCAGCCCCTTGTGCGCCAGCGAAAGCACCGTTTTCCAGCAGTGGGGCGAGAACGGGCGCGATGCATCGCTTCCGCACAGGGAATAAAGCGTTCTGGACGTGGTCATGGGCAACCCTTTTCATCAATCTCGATGCGCCGATATTAAGGACCGCGGCAGCGCGAAATCAAATCAGGATTTGTCATACGATTGATCAAGACACGTTTTGCTCAAGCTTCCGCGCCGAAGCGTGAAAAATGCATGACGCCAGATCGAAAGTTCTTCTCGGATTCAGTCAATTTTAAACCGTCGCTTGTAGGCTTCGTGCCATTCAACAATCGGTTATTACCGGCCATTTATAATAATCAAGTGGTATTGAGGCAGTCAGTGACGTCATCGGCGGGCGATAAGAAACGCGAGCAGACAAGAAGCGCACTTGTCGTTACAAAGATCACGCAGTTCATCACCAAGATGAACATCGCGCCTTTGCCGCGTAACTACGAGCTGATCTATGAGATCTTGTCGGGACACAACCCTTCGATGGGCCGGGACGTTCTTGCGCTCGGAAATGCACCGCAACAGCATGAAATCGACCTGATTGGCCAGCGGCACAATCTGCCTGGCTTTTCAAGGATCGAGGCCGAACAGATGGCGAGCGAGGCGCTCGATACGCTGACACAAATCTCCGCGCGACTGGATGCCAGCCTGAAGCGAACGGAGACATTCATGCATGGCATCAGTGACCAGGGCGGCAAGCAGCCGGTGCCGGAACGTGTCGCGGAATTGCTCGGCGATATTCACGAGGAGCAGACGAGCCTTCGGCATTTCATTGCCATGGGCCTCGTGAAAATCCGCGACGTCGAAAGGCATCGGGCCGAGTTGCAGACGGCCTCCCTGCGCGATGCGCTGACAGCGCTGCCGAACCGGGCCGCTTTTCTTGAAAAGCTTCGCGGCCTGTTTGCGGAAGACAAGGCTGCCTCCGCCACCTCACTGGTGCTGCTGGATATCGATCATTTCCGTGAAATCAACGGCAAATATGGCCCGGCCGCCGGCAACAAGGCACTGAGACGCCTCGCCGCGCTGTTCCGCAAGACCATCAAGAAGGACGATTTCGTTGCCCGCATCGGCGGTGACGAGTTCGCCTTTCTGTTTGCCGGCGTCCCGCAGAACACGGCCGAGGCCATTGCGGAGCGACTGCGGCAGAGCGTGGAGGACTTACGCTTCGTCACGAGCGGCGGGGATGGCGAGCATCTGACGGTTTCGATCGGCGTGGCCGCCGTGGACGGCACGACGACGCCGGCCGAATTTTACGGCCATGCGGAACTGGCGCTGCTTTCGGCGCGCAGCAGCACACGAAATTGCGTCGTCGGCTACTCCCGCGACGTCGCGCAGCACAGCCGCCGCAGCTATCTCGAACAACTCGGCGATTGATCGCGTTATCTCGCGCGATGTGGCGCCGGCGCTCTTGCCTTGGCCGGTCAGTTCGGCCAAAACGGCGCCATGATTACGATTACCGATCTTTCCGCTCGCATTGCCGGGCGTCTGCTTCTGGACCACGCCAGCGTGACGCTTCCCGCCGGTGTGAAGGCGGGCCTTGTCGGCCGCAACGGGGCCGGCAAATCCACCCTGTTCCGGGTGATTACCGGCGACTTTTCGGCGGAAAGCGGTTCGGTGACGATCCCCAAACAGGCGCGTATCGGCCAGGTGGCGCAGGAAGCACCGGGAACGGAGGAATCGCTGATTTCCATCGTGCTTTCTGCCGACAAGGAACGCAGCAGATTGCTGGCCGAAGCGGAAACCGCGACCGATCCGCACCGTATCGCGGAAATTCAGATGCGGCTTGTCGACATCGATGCCCATTCGGCAGAAGCGCGCGCCTCCAGTATCCTTGCCGGCCTCGGTTTCGACCATGAGGCGCAGCTTCGCCCGGCTTCCTCCTTTTCCGGCGGCTGGCGCATGCGCGTGGCGCTCGCCTCGGTGCTGTTTGCCGAACCCGACCTTTTGCTGCTTGACGAACCGACCAACTATCTCGATCTCGAAGGCACGCTCTGGCTGGAAGATTACATCAGGCGCTATCCGCACACCGTCATCATCATCAGCCATGACCGCGATCTCCTCAACAACGCGGTCAATTCGATCGTGCATCTGGACCAGAAGAAGCTGACCTTCTATCGCGGCGGCTACGACCAGTTCGAGCGGCAGAAGGCCGAGGCCGACGAATTGCAGATGAAAGCGAAGGCGAAAAACGACGCCGCGCGTAAACACCTGCAAAGCTTCATCGACCGTTTTCGCGCCAAGGCCACCAAGGCCCGGCAGGCGCAGAGCCGCATCAAGGCGCTGGAGCGCATGGGCACGGTAGCCGCCGTGATCGAAGACCATGTTCAGCCGATCACCTTTCCCGAACCCGAAAAGCAGCCCGCCTCTCCCATTGTCGCCATCAATGGCGGCGCTGTCGGTTACGAGCCCGGCAAGTCCATTCTGAAGCAGCTCAATCTCAGGATCGATAATGACGACCGCATCGCGCTGCTTGGCTCCAACGGCAATGGTAAATCCACCTTCGCAAAATTCATTTCCGGCCGGCTCGCCCCGCAGGCGGGCGACCTTCGCGTTGCGCCCGGCCTGAAGATCGGTTTCTTCGCGCAGCATCAGCTGGACGATCTCGTGCCAGATGAAACGCCGGTGGAGCATGTGCGCAAGCTGATGCCGCTGGCGCCGGAAGCGCAGGTGCGCGCCCGTGTCGCCCAGATGGGCCTTGCGACGGAAAAAATGGCGACGGCGGCAAAGGACTTGTCCGGTGGCGAAAAAGCTCGCCTGCTGATGGGGCTTGCGGCCTTCCATGCGCCGAACCTGCTGATCCTTGACGAACCGACCAACCACCTCGACATCGACAGCCGCCGCGCGCTGATCGAGGCACTGAATGACTATAGCGGCGCCGTCATCCTCATCTCGCACGACCGCCACCTGATCGAGGCGACGGTGGACCGGCTGTGGCTGGTCGCCGATGGTACGGTCAAAACTTTCGAAGGCGACATGGAGGAATATCGCGATCTCGTGGTTTCCTCCGGCAGGAAAAAGGAAGACAAGACAGAGGCTGCTGCCGATCAGGCATCGAAGGCAGATCAACGCAAGGCCAGTGCCGAAAAGCGCGCCCAGCTTGCCCCGCTGAAGAAAAAGATCAACGAAATCGAATCCCTGACGGCAAAGCTTGAGAAACTGATTCAGTCTCTCGACAAGGAGTTGGCGGACCCTGCCCTTTACGAAAAGGCGCCTGCGAAGGCCGCGCAGAAAGTGAAGGAACGCGGGGAAGCCGCTGCCAAGCTTTCCGATGCGGAGGAGCAATGGCTGCTGCTTTCCAGCGAATATGAGGAAGCCATGGCGGGCTGACGCTGGGCTTCGAGCTTCGAGCCGGACCGCACTTGGCCCGGTTGCAGCATTCCGACGGTGAAGTCGTACGCAGATTTTTACGTCCGTCATGGCTGGTTTAGTCCGGCACCCAGACAGCATAAATCCTTTGGCTGGAGGAATTTTTCCGCCACGCAGGCGAGCACCGCCTGAATTCCGGCTCAGGGCCGGAAGAAAGGGCGGCAGGCTTTCGCGCTGCCGGTCGCCGTAAGACTTCTCCCGCCACCGATGGCCGATCCCCACCACAAAGGTTTCAGATGGCTCGCGCGGCCAGCGGCCCTGCTGGAAGCCGCCGCGCCATCGACGTGGCTGACCCCGCGCCGTTGGCGCTCAGACCTTTTTGGGCGCTTCGGTGTCGATGGCGCCCGATGGTGCACCGCCGATGCCGATGCCGCCAACGAGGACCGCACCGATCTTGACAGGTAGACCGCCAGTCTGGACGACGAGCCGGTCATCCATGGTCAGCAGGCCCTCATTGGCCGGCTTGTACACAACGAACATGGCCATTTCGGAGCACGGTGCTAGGCGACTTGGCTGAGCGGCTTCAACCGGTCAAACGGAACGGCGTGAGAATAAAGATAGCCCTGACCGAAGCGAATACCCATCTGCATCAAGAGCTTGCTCTGCTCCTCCGTTTCGATGCCTTCGGTCACCAGCTTCGCGCCATAGCGTTCGGCACTTTCGAAGGCGAGCGCAATCGCCTCCCTGAACCGCGCCTGGTCCATGCGCGAGGTCATCCAGTGGTCGATCTTGACCTCTTCGAAGGGAAACCGTGCAAGGAGCGTGAGCGCCGCATAACCCGTGCCGAAATCATCCAGTGCCAGCCGTACCCCCGCGGCCACCAGCGTGTCGAAATTGCGCTGCACGACGTCGTTGGTCGGTATCTTGCTCATCTCCGTCACTTCGATCGACAGGCGGTGCGTCGGCACCGCCATGCGGTTCAACAGCGTCACGACACGATCCGCGAAACGATCCGAGGCAAAGGATGAAGCGGAAATGTTCACCGACAGGTGAAAATCCTCGTCGAGCCCGCGCAGATTGCAGAGGTCTCGAACCACGGCTTCGACCGTCGCCCACTCAAAATCCGCAAGCAGCCTGTGCCGCTGCGCGATCTCCAGAACGTAATAGGGCGAAAGCGCCTGCCCTCGACCGTCGGCGGCACGTAACAGCGCTTCCGCGCCAATCATGCGGCGATTACACATTTCAAATTTCGGCTGGTAGAGAATCGGTGGCCTTCCGCTTTCGATCCAGTCGACCAACATCCGCCGCACATCCTCGTCCCGCGTCGCTTTTTCAGCCAGCGAAAAAGGAAATATCTGAATGGGATGATCGCTGCCTGCCAGAGCAAGACTCAAGTGGCGGAGGAAGGAGGCGACGTTGCGCTGGGAGAGCACATCGAGATTGGCCCCACCGATCTTGAGATGCGGAACCGGACCCGCCGCCGCAGCACGGGAATACGCACTCAGCCCGTCGTGCAGGCGCATTATCAGCCGCGCGTTTTCCGATTTCTCCAGCGAAACGCCCTGCATGACGATCGCGAGCGTCATATCCCCGAACATGAAACAGGCGGGCATATCGGCACTGGAAAGCAGACCATCGTTGCCGCCGCAGATTTCCTGCGCCAGCCGCGGCCAGAAGTGATCGCCCCAATCCTCCCCTTCGTAGGCGGCGACATCGGCGATGTTGACGATTTCGATCAGGACGAGAGCATGCGGAACCGCCGGCGCTTGCAGCATGATGGTTTCAATATGGTCTTTCAGGGCGCGCCGGTTGGGCAGGCCTGTCAGAGGATCGGTTCGCGCCGCCGCCTCCCGCTTTTTCTGCTCTTCCCTTGCCCCCGCCTCGCTCCGCAGCAGGATGAAGAGGCATGCAATCATCGGCAGGCCGACCGCCACGGCCCCTAGCGTGCGACGGCCGACCGCACTGAAGAACAGCGCCTGATCCACGAGCCCGAGAAGATAAGAAAGGTAGATGGCAAACAGGACGCAGACGAATCGCGCCGCAAAAACCGTGACGACATCGCCTGCTTTCAGATCCGTCAGGCGTCGGCGGCGCATCCAGCCGTACATCAGAATTCCGCAAGTCGAGACGACAGCCATATCCTGCAGGGCGGAGAAAAACAGAACCGGGCCGCCGATGATGAGGCGGCCGGCCGCAACCAGTACCAGTGTGATCAACCCGCCCTGCCAGGAGCCCAAAACGCCGGCGAGGAACAGCAGGTCCGAGCGGATGTACGGTTTGGAGGGCAGCTTGATGAATTCGGAGACCAGGAGGGTCAGCAGAAAACCGGCGACGCCAAAAACAATGCCGTAATAAATTTTATAACGCGGGTCTTCGAGAGCGATGTTTCGGCGCAGCAGGATCAGCATCGAAATCATGCCAACGACGGCGGCCGCCTGAAGCAGGAGAAACGGCAATTCCGCAACGGACGCCGCGGCCTGAGCAACAATCGTTTCCATCATCTGCACTTCCTCCTTGATTGTCCCCGCCACCGCGTTCCATCGCGAGACCTTGTCAAATGCCGCTCCGCCCAACGTCAAATTCCGTCCCCACATCTCTGCCATTCGATGACGAGTCACGGGGCTCTATGCAGCCCAGTTCCGGCGGCCCGGCCATCGCGGCTTTCCGCCCGGGGTCAAGCACCAGGCGGTCCCGGCCTCGACGTTTTGCCTCGTAGAGCGCCATATCTGCCCGCCTGAGCGTCTCGTCGATGTCCTCCGTGCTGCTTTCGGAGACCGCAACACCGAGGCTGACGGTGACGACATTGCGGCCGTCGGGGCGGCTCGGATGGGCAATGGCCTCATCAATGACGGCCAGTCTCAGTCTTTCGGCGACCCTGATTGCAGCTGCGACGACGCAATCGTCGAGAAGAACCACGAATTCCTCACCGCCGTAGCGGGCGATGAAACGTCTGTCGCCGTCTTCTTTGCGCAGCGTGCCGCGCAGCCTTCCGGCGACCCTGCGCAAACAGTCGTCTCCTGCCACGTGCCCCTCCGAATCGTTGTAATTCTTGAAATAATCGACATCGAGAAGGATGAGTGCGCGCGGCCTGTCGCTGCCCGAGATTTCACGCACGGCGTCGTCGAAGCTGCGCCGGTTGCGGATGCCGGTCAGCTGGTCGGTATTGGAGATCCGCTGAAGTTCGTGGTTTGCGGTTTGAATCTGCTGCAGCAATGTCTTTTCACGCAGGGACGCCAGATAATCCCTTCGCTCCACCTTCTCGATGCGATAGGCCGCAAACAGCGAGACGGCGCTGATACCGATGGAGCACATGATTGCCGGAACCTTGGCCACTTCACTCGTGACCGTGACATAGTCCATGCCAATGATGAAAACCGTCATGCAGCCAACGGTGCCAAGCAAAGCCACTGGAAAGGGCTGCCGGTGTATCGTGTTCATGTAGAGGACGACGGTGACGATGCCCATGTAATATTCGCTCGCCGACGAGGTCCGGGCGTTGGCGTAGATGAACATGATGGATCCGACAACGACCATGCAGCCGATGGCATGAAGAACCTCATGCACCACCGCATCCGGTCGCGCCTGAAGCGCATAATGCCGAATGGGGAAATAAAGGAACAGCACCGGCGTGATGACCACCAGACGGACGATCAAATCAAGCCAGATGATCTCGGGCACGAGTGTCATGTCGACGAAAATGTACAGATCATAGAGAACGGCACCGAAAATCAGCCCCCATGTATTGAACTGATGGCTGCTTTCGTTGACTTTCTGAGCAAAGCCCGGCGAACGGTCATCTCTAAACAAACCGGAAATCACCTGCCCTCCACGATATTCTATTATATTCTAAAATAACGTCGCAACTTCTAATATTCTCTGGGTTTTATCTTGGAATCTGACTTAAGAATTCAACTTATAACTTCAATATTTTTATTTTCTACTTTATTTTTCCAATATCGAATTCGTACAGTAATCCAACACACCAGATTTGTTATCAGGTTACGGACTGAAAAAGATTGCGCTGGTGAGACGACCGCCTTGCTCCTTTAATCGTTTCTGCTAGAAATCGGTAAAAAGTCACACTTTATCCCAGACAGCATTGCAACAGGTTCATTCCATGTCAGCCACAAAGCTTGCCATCGTCGGCGTCGGCAAAATCGTTCGCGACCAGCACCTTCCGGCCATTTCCGGCAATCCCGATTTCGAATTGATTTGCACCGCAAGCCGCCACGGCACAGTCGAGGGGGTTGCTTCCTTCGGCACGATCGAAGCGATGCTCGAGGCTGTGCCTGATATCGAAGCCGTGTCCCTGTGCATGCCGCCGCAATATCGCTATGAGGCCGCTCATGCCGCTCTGAATGCCGGCAAGCACGTCTTCCTCGAAAAGCCGCCGGGCGCCACCTTATCGGAAGTACAGGACCTCGTTCGGCTTGCCGATACCAAGGGCCTGTCGCTATTTGCCAGCTGGCACTCGCGCTATGCGCCGGCAGTCGAGGCCGCAAAGGTGTTTCTGGGGTCTACGAAGATCAATAGCGTTCACGTCATCTGGAAAGAAGATGTTCGCCACTGGCACCCGAACCAGGAATGGATCTGGCAGGCAGGCGGTCTCGGCGTGTTCGACCCCGGCATCAATGCGCTTTCCATCATCACGCACATCCTGCCGCATGCGCTGTTCCTCACCAAGGCAACGCTCGAATTCCCGGAGAACCGCGACGCCCCGATCGCAGCTGACCTGCACTTCTCCGACGTCCTGAAAACCCCCGTCCATGCCGAGTTCGACTGGCGCCAGACCGGCAAGCAGAGCTGGGATATCGTCGCGGAAACCGCAGCCGGGCAGATGGTGTTGTCTGAAGGCGGCGCGAAGCTCTCGATCGACGGGGAAGAAAAGCTGTCGCAGCCGGAGAGGGAATATCCCGCCCTTTACGAGCGCTTCTCGGAAATCATCAAGGCGGGCCGCTCCGACGTCGATCTTGCGCCGTTGACCCATGTGGCCGACGCTTTCCTGCTCGGCCGTCACAAATTTGTGGATTCTTTCTACGACTGAGAAAAGAAAACGTCTCTCGAAACGCCAGGCATCACAGGGCGCGGCTGACGAAGCGGTCGCGCCCTGATTTTTTGGCCTGATACAGCGCTTCGTCGACACTGCGCAGAAGCGTGGCGCGGTCCGTGCCTGCCTGCGGGGCCAGCGCACCGCCGATGCTGAGACGCGCGCTGACCTCTTGCCCGTCGATATCGAAAGGATTGCGGAAAGCGGCCAGCAGCCGCTCTGCCACTCCATTCAACATCGCGGCGCTGCTCGGTGGGGGTATGAAAATCGCGAATTCATCACCGCCCATTCGCACCACGATATCTTCGTCCCGGATCACGTCACGGATGCGCGCCGCGGCCTCCGTCAGCACACGATCACCCGCCGGGTGGCCCAGCGTGTCGTTGATGGTCTTGAAACCATCGAGATCAAGATAGAGGACGCCGAAGGCCTGGTTTGCAAGCAGGGCGAGGCCCAGCTGGCTGTCGACAACCGCATCCAGAGCCTTGCGATTATAAAATCCCGTCAGCGGATCGGTCATCGCCGCGTCACGCAGCTCCCGTTCAGCGAGGCTCATCGTGAAATTGGCTTTCTGGAGCCGCAGAAGCGCAGCGGCCAGCAGGGCAAAGCCTCTCAGACTATCGATCTCCGCCTGCGAAAATTCCCGCGTCTCGGTATCGACCAGGCAAAAGGAGCCGACCACAAGACCCGGCTCCAGCTCGATCGGCGCACCGGCATAGGAACGCAGTTCAGGGCCGCCCTTCACATAGGGCATGAAACGAAAATCCGGATGCTTCGTCAGGTCAGCGATAACCACCACATCTTTCCTGCTGACGACGCGGGTGCAGATCGACAGGTCGCGCGGGCATTCCGACAGCTCCATTCCCGCCTGTTCGGCAATATGAAGCCAGTCCTCGTCAACAATATGGATCGCCGCCCGGGACACCCCGAAGATCCCCTGCCCCAATTGCGACAGCACCTTCAATTCCGGCATTTCGGCATTCTTGAAAGGCATGATCGACCGCACAGCAACCAGACGCTCCATTTCGCCGTCTGGCCGTGAAATTGCCTGTCCCATACTTCGTGTCCTCTGCTGTTTATCCGCCGAACCTGCCTTGAGCAGAATCAACAGATCCGCATCCGAAATGACCGTCTGCTTGCGGGTTTCCCAGCGGGGCATAATGCAAAAACCGCCGGTCGGCGCCACGTGCGAATTGTTGCCGGTCTATTTGCGTATAAAACCAATAACTACAATTCCGCAACCTGCCATTCGATCACGCTTTTTTCTGCCAGCGACCTTCCGGCGACTGCTGCCAGTAGGTCAATGCGTGTCCATCCGCTTTCAGCCTCTTCCAGTGATTTCGCGCCATTTCCAGCTGGTAGGCGTCGTAGCCGTCAAACATGAAGACGACGCGCTCATAGGCCTCCACCGCAGGCGGCTCCGCACCATCGACGAGAAAGCGGACGCCCGCTGCATTGGCGTTTTCGTCTGATGCCGTCAGGAGAATCGGCTGGCTCTCCGGTCCGGGGGCCGTATCGGTGGCGTGCGGCAGGAAGCTGTCGTCCCGAAAGGTCCACAGATGCGTGTCTAGAAAATCCCGCCGCTCCTCATCCACAGTCTGGACCGCGACCTTCCAGCCGCGCTCCAGCGATTTCTCGAGCAAAGGCGGCAGCGCGTCCTCCAGCTTCGATTCCGTCAGGTGATAGAACAGAATTTCCGTCATGCGTCGGCGTGCCGCTCCGCTCGTTTCAATCTTCGTAATGGGCGCGAACGAGTTCGTTCAAAAGACGTACACCGTAACCCGAGCCCCACGACTGGTTGATCTCGGTCAGCGGTGAGCCCATGGCCGTGCCGGCGATGTCGAGGTGCGCCCATGGCGTGTCGCCCACGAAGCGCTTGAGGAACTGCGCGGCCGTGACGGAGCCCGCCAGGCGGCCCGAGCTGTTCTTCATGTCGGCGAATTTGGAATCGATGATCTTGTCGTAATCCTTGTGGAGCGGCATGCGCCACAGTTTTTCCGCCGTTACCTCGCCTGCCTGCGCGAGCCGGCTGGCCAATTCGTCATCATTGGAGAACAGGCCGGCCTGCAGGTTGCCGAGCGCCACGGTGATGGCGCCCGTGAGCGTCGCGAGATTGATCATGAATTTCGGGTTGAAACGCTCCTTGGTGTACCAGAGCGCGTCTGCCAGAACCAGCCGACCCTCCGCATCCGTATTGATGATCTCGATGGTCTGGCCGGACATGGAGGCGACGATATCGCCGGGGCGCTGGGCGTTGCCGTCGGGCATGTTCTCGACCAGGCCGATGACGCCGATCACGTTTGCCTTGGCCTTGCGGGCAGCCAGCGTGTGCATCAGTCCGGTAACGGCCGCAGCACCACCCATGTCGCCCTTCATATCTTCCATATTGAGGCCGGGCTTCAGCGAAATCCCACCGGTGTCGAAAACGACGCCCTTGCCGACGAAGGCGATGGGCTCATCCTTCTTGGAGCCGCCGTTCCACTGCATCACTGCCAGCCGCGGCGGACGGGCAGACCCCTGCGCCACGCCAAGAAGCGCGTTCATGCCAAGCTTTTTCAGTTCCTTTTCCCCGAGGACTTCAACCTCGACTCCAAGCTTGCGCAGCTCTTCAGCCTTCTCGGCAAATTCGACAGGTCCGAGAACGTTCGGCGGCAGATTGACGAGATCGCGCGCGAGAATAACGCCTCCGGCGACAGCTTCCGACGCGGCGAAGGCCTTCTCGGCCTCCTTATGAGCGGCGGTGACGATGATGACGTCGACCTTTTTCGGTGCCTTCTCGTCGTCCGACTTCTTCTTGGTCTTGTAGGTATCGAAGCTATAGGCGCGCAGCATCAGGCCAAGCGCGAAATCGCCAGCCGCCTGTCCGCCAACCTCGACGCCCGGCGCATCCAGATAGATGACGACCTTCTCCGCCTTCTTGAAATGGGCAGCCGCAGTGCCGCCAGCGCGCAGCCAGTCGTGCGCAACCAGCTTTGCCGGTTTGCCAAGACCGATGACAAGCAGACGGTCGGCGCTCGAGCCCTGCGGCGCGATAATATCGAGCGTCGTCATGGCCTTTGCGGAAAAACCGGCAATCTTCGCTGCCCTTTCGATCACGCTGCCCGGGTCAGCCTGCGAAGCACCGGCAACGGCCTGCCCCTCACCCGAGGCCTGCAACGCGATGGCCAATGCATTTTCCAGTGAGGCGGCGTTGGCGAAAGAAATATCGAATTTGGCGGACATGGTTTTCTGCTCTTCCTGGTCAATTTTTAAGGTGCGCCGATCATGGCCTTTTCGGCCGGGCGCGCAACCCTTGCATTCTTTAAAGCCCCACAGTCGTTAAAGGAAAGGCATTTTTGTGGAATGGGAATTCACGTCATGAAACCGACAGCTTGTTCCACAAAAAGACACAGGCGAAGGAAAAATAATCGCGCAAGACATATTTGTGAGCCTGCCGGAATAGCCAATTGCAAACGATGCGATTAGATAAGCGGAAACTCGGCGAGCGATCGCGCGAAAAAACAATGTCGAACAGGGCCGAATGAAGCTTCTCGAGAACTATATCCTGCGGCGGACAACGCAGATGTTTCTGGTCGCGCTGTTGCCGGTGCTGGCCATCATCTGGACCATCCAGGTTCTCCAGAGAATCAATCTCGTGACCGATACGGGTCAGTCGATGGGCTCCTTCATGGCGCTCGCGACGATGATCCTGCCCACGCTCATTCCCGTGGTGCTTCCTTTTGCGCTGGTCATCGGCATTACCCAGATCTTCACGACGATGAATAATGATTCCGAGCTGGCGATCATCGATGCGGCCGGTGCGCCGCGCTCGGTGATGTATCGCCCCGTTCTCATTCTCGCCGCCGTACTGAGCGCACTGTCCTTCACCATCACCAATTTCATCGAGCCGCCAGCCCGCAATTCGGCCCGCCAGATGGTCGCAGCCGCTTATGCCGACCTCCTTTCCTCGGTGATCGAGGAGAAGACCTTCCGGACCATTCAGGACGGCCTCTACGTGCAGATTGCGCAGCGGCAGGGTCGTATTCTCAAGGGCCTGTTCGTCGCTGACCGCCGCGATCCGAATTTCGATCTCATCTATTATGCCAAGGAAGGCATGATCGATGAAAGCGGCACGTCGCTGACAATGCGCGACGGCGAAGTGCAGCAAAAGACGCCCGACGGCAAGGTATCGATCGTCAAGTTCCTGTCCTATGCGTTCGATCTGTCCACCATGTCGGAAAAGCAGGATTCGGAGCCGTCACTGTCCCCTGGCGATGCCAGCCTCGGCTTCCTGCTGTCGCCAGACGAGAATAATGCCAGCTACAAGCGGTCGCCGGAAACCTTCCGAAGCGAATTGCACAAACGCCTGTCGGACTGGATGTTCGCCTTTTCCTTCGCGCTGATTTCCCTCGTCATCGCCGCCGATGCCCGCTCGCACCGCGAGGCGCGCATGCATCCGATGGTCGCGGCCCTGGTGACGGCCTTCGTGCTGCGCTGGCTCGGGTTTTACGTTACCAATCAGGTGAAGCAGAGCGTGGCGTTTATTCCATTGGTTTATGCCGTCCCCGGCCTTAGCGGTGCTGCGGCTGCCTTCGTGCTGATCACCGGCCGCAAACCGAAAATGCCGAAGGTGGTAACCGACGTGACGGGTCGTCTGCGCCGCCTCTTCTCCAGCCGTCTGGCGCGCAATTCGGGGAGCGGCAACGCATGATCTTCAATACGCTCGCCAGGTATTTCCTGAAACGATATCTCGTGACCGCCACCTGGTTCGTGATTGGCGTGTCCTCAATTATCTACCTTGCCGATTTTAGCGAGACCGCACGTCGCATGTCCGGCCTGCCCGGGTACTCCGTTCCCGCCGCCCTCGGCCTGACTGCGCTTCGGCTGCCCTTGATCCTGCAGCAGACGATACCCTTCATTGCGCTTTTCGTCGGCATGACGACGCTCATCTCGCTCAACCGGCGTTACGAACTGGTGGTGACGCGCGCCGCTGGCATTTCCGCCTGGCAATTCATCCTGCCCTTCGTGCTTGGCGCCATATTCATCGGCATTCTCTCGGTGCTGGTTCTCAACCCGATCGCCGCCTGGGGCCAGAACAAGTCGCTGGCAATGGAAGCCGGGCTGCGCAACGAGCAGGGCGGCGGGCGGCAACAGCAGATCATTCCCTGGATGCGTCAGTCGAGCGGCGGCAAGGATACGATCATCGGCGCCAAGAGCTTCGAGGACAACGGAACGCTGCTTCTCGACGTGGTTCTCATCGACCTCGACAAGGACGGCAACATCGTCTCGCGGAAGGATGCGAAGTCCGCTAAATTAGAAGATGGTTACTGGCTTCTTAACGGCGTTTCGGAAACCCGCGCGGGACATGTGCCAGTTCGGCAAGACAGCATGCAGATCAGTACCAATCTGAGACAGGAATTCGTCCAGGAGCGCATGACGCAGACGGAAACCGTTGCTTTCTTTGATCTTTCTCACAAGATCGAAGTCGCAAAGTCCTTTGGACTATCTTCAAAGGCGCTTGAGACGCAGTATCATTTCCTGCTATCGACGCCCCTGCTTCTGGTTGCGATGACCTTGATCGCCGCGACCGTTTCATTAAAGTTCAGCCGCTTCGCCCAGTCGCGCTCCGTGATTCTGGGTGGAATCGTTTCCGGCTTCGTGCTTTATGTAGTAACCGTGCTCGTAAGGGCATTCGGGAGTGGTGGCGTTGTCCCTCCCACCGTCGCGGTCTGGGTTCCAGTCGTCGTGGCGTTGGCATTGGGGGCAACTATTCTGCTTCATCAGGAGGACGGCTAGTGGCGGTAATTGACCGCGGGAATATCAGGCGGCTTTGGACGGCCCTTCTGACAGGTGCCGCTGTGTGCGCGTATTTGGCATCCAGCCCGGTCGCTTTCGGCCAGGATGGACTGCTCGCGTCGGCAAGCCAAGACGATTCGAAACTCCTGCTTACAGCAAATGAACTGACCTATAATCGTGATTCCCAGCGCGTCATCGCGAAGGGCGTCGTTCAGATGAAATATTCGGGCTACCGCATGGTTGCCCAGCAGGTCGAGTATAACCAGCAGACAGGCCGCGTGATTGCCCATGGCAACATCGAGCTGGTCGAGCCGGGCGGCAACAAGATCTATGCCGACGAGATGGACGTGACCGACGACTTCGGTCAGGGCTTCGTCAATGCGTTGCGCGTCGAGACCACGGACAACACCCGCATTGCCGGTGAGAGCGCCGAGCGTCTCGAAGGCGATGTCATGGTGCTGAACAATGGCGTCTACACCGCCTGTCTGCCCTGCGCGCAGCGCCCCGAAAAGGCGCCGCTGTGGCAGGTGAAGGCCGAACGCGTCATTCAGGATGGCAAGACCCACACGGTGCGGCTGGAAAAGGCCCGCCTGCAGCTCTTCGGCCATTCGATCGCCTATGTGCCGTTCCTGACCGTTCCGGACAACACGGTGAAGCGGAAGTCCGGTTTCCTGTTTCCGCAGATGAGCATGACGAACAAGCTCGGCTTCGGTTTCGGCGTGCCCTATTTCCAGGTTCTCTCCGACACCTCCGACGTGACGATCACGCCGACCTACTATACCAAGCAGGGACTGCTGCTGCAGGCCGAGCTGCGCCAGCGCTTTGAGACCGGCATGCACACGCTGACGATTGCCGGCATCAGCCAGCAGTCTTCGGAAACCTTCATCGCCGGCACCAGCGACGCGCTGAACGATCAGCGTGGCATGGTTGCGAGCAAGGCCGACTTCAGCATCAATCCGCGCTGGGCCTTCGGCTGGGACGCGATGGTCCAGTCCGATAACAACTTCTCGCGGACATACAGCCTGAAGGGCTACAAGAACGACGTCCAGACCAACCAGATTTATCTGAGTGGAACCAGCGAGCGTAACAGTTTCGACGCACGCGGTTACTATTTCAACGTTCAGGACACCGATAATTCCGAGTTGAAGGAGCGCAAGCAGGCGATCGTTCACCCGGCCGTCGATTATCGTTACTTCCTGCCGGATCCGGTCTATGGCGGCGAACTGTCGCTGACGACCAACTTCACGAGCATCAGCCGGTCGACGCAGGATTCCTACGCGATGGGCGGCTACCCGCGCTTCAACGGCCTTGAAGGTTCCTACACGCGCTGGACCACTGAAGCAGAGTGGAAGCGCACCATCACCATGGATAGCGGCCTGCAGATCACGCCGATCTTTGCGGCGCGCGGCGACGCGCTGTGGACTGACATGACGGCGGCAAGCTTTACCTCTGGTGGCACCTCCTACGCCTATGAAGGCACGATCCATGATGATGCGGCGTTGCGCGGCATGGTCACCGGTGGTCTCGAAGTGCGTTATCCCTGGCTGTTCACGGCGCTCAACAGCAGCCACGTGATCGAGCCGATCGCGCAGATTTTCGTGCGCCCGAACGAACAATATGCCGGCCGTCTTCCGAACGAAGATTCGCAGGCCTTCGTGTTTGACGCTACCAACCTGTTTGAACGCGACAAGTTCTCCGGTTTCGACCGGATCGAAGGCGGCACGCGTGCCAATCTCGGCTTCCGTTACAACGGCACGTTCAACAATGGTTACGGTGTTCGCGCCATTGCCGGCCAATCCTTCCATCTGGCGGGCGAAAATTCCTTCGCTTCCTACGATCTGTTGAATGTCGGCGCCGATTCCGGCCTCGAATCCGATCGTTCGGATTACGTCGCCATGGCCGCTTTCGACGCACCGATCGGGCTGTCGCTGTCCTCAAGCCTGCGGCTCGACAAGGACAACTTCGAAATCAACCGGTCGGAAACGGGCATCAGCTATTCGGATCGCCGTATCAACGGCAGGCTGAGCTATACGCAGGTCAAGGCACAGCCAAAATACGGCTATAACGAAGACCGCGATATCATTCAGGCATCCGGCTCCCTGCGGATGGACGACAACTGGTCTCTGTTCGGCGCCATCAACTATGATATCAACGGCAAATTTGCCGCTGAGCGCCGGATCGGCATTGCCTATCAGGATGAGTGCACGATCCTGACCGTCAGCTATTCAGACGAAGGCAACATCAATTCCAGCCGACAGGCCGCCAATGACTGGTCGATCAATGCCCGTCTGGCCTTCCGCACGCTGGGCGACATCAGTGTCGGCTCGGCCAACGAGGACTGGAATGAGATGGATATTGGCTGGAAGCCGAACAATTACTGAAATTGACGGCGGGTCAGGCAGTATCGTGACCCGCCGTTTTCATTTTACCAGTAAAGTCACGGTTTCGCCGCAACAGCAGGCCATTGTCCGCCAAATTTGAAACCTTCAAGGTTTTTCTTTCAACGAACCAAGACATTGCCGTGGTGCGGATCGCGGTGATATATACGTCGCGAATTCGCGGTGCGGGTGCACAGGTGCAACTCTGAAATGCCGGGATGCTGCGGCTCCCGCTTCGGACGGAACAGACTGGCGGAAGAGGGCAAGGACCCTCTCCGACAAAAGGGAGAAACAGATGATGAATTTCGGAAAGTCGGCTTTGCGTGGCGCTGCGTTTGCCTTTGCGATTTTCGCCGTTCCCATGGCCATTGTGCCCTCTGCCGGCCAGGCCTTCGCCGACAGCACCGTCAAGATCGTCGTCAACAAGACCCCCATCACCAATGATGACATTGCAAGGCGCGTCGCCTTCCTGAAGTTGCAGCGCCAGTCCGGCAATCTCAACGAAAAAGCGCGCGATCAACTCGTTGACGAAGCGCTGAAGCGCGAAGAAATCGCCCGCGTCAAAATGTCTGTCAGCACGCAGGATGTCGATGCCGCCTTCGCGCGATTTGCCGCCAACAACAAGATGAAGCCGGACCAGCTGACCCAGATCCTGGCGAAGGCCGGTGTGGGCGCCGACCACTTCAAGTCTTTCATCGCCGTTCAGATGAGCTGGCCGCGCCTCGTGAATGCCCGATATGGCGCACGCGGCAAGATGTCGAACCAGGATCTGGTGACCCGCCTGAAGGAACGCGGCGAAAAGCCCGTCACGACGGAATACTTCCTGCAGCAGGTTATCTTTGTCATCCCGGAAGCCAAACGCAACGCCATTACCGGCAAACGTAAGGCCGAAGCTGAAGCATCGCGTAAGCGCTATCCCGGTTGTGACCAGGCGATAAGCTTTGCCGCAACGATGCGCGATGTCGCCATCAAGGACCTGGGCCGCATCCTTGCTCCGGAACTTCCGGAAGAATGGAAGGCGCTGGTCGAGAAGGCCAAGGAAGGCGGCACCACCGGCACGCGCGTGACCGAAAAAGGCGTCGAATATCTCGCTATCTGCAAGCAGCGTCAGGTCTCCGACGATTATGCGGCTGAAATGGTCTTCAAGGCCGAAGACCTGATGAAGGCCAAGGACGGCGAAAACCCGAACGAAAAGAAATATATGGATGAGCTGCGCAAGAAGGCGCAGATCGTCAATACCTGATATTGATACGAAAGCCGGGTCTTTCCGTGACACATGCATCCCTGCCGCTTGCCCTGACACAGGGCGATCCAGCCGGTATCGGTCCCGATATCGCCATTACCGCCTGGGCAAGACGGCAGCAGAACGGCGTGCCCCCCTTCGTCTTCATCGGTGATCCCGATGTGGTGGCAAGCCGCGCGGCGCTCATCGGCATCGAGATCAATATCGAGACCTGCGATGCGGACAATGCCGTCGAGGTGTTTGAGCGCGCCTTCCCTGTTCTTCCCCTTCCGGTGGGCTTCGAGGTACAGGCAGGGCAGCCGCATGTCGGCGCAGCCCATGCGACGATCAAGGCCATCGAAACCGCCGTCTCGCTGACCATTGAAGGCAGGACAGCCGCCGTCGTCACCAATCCGATTGCGAAATCCGTGCTTTACGAGGCAGGCTTCGGATTTCCCGGCCATACGGAGTTTCTGGCCGATCTGGCCCTGCGCCAGACGGGGAAAGCGGTGACGCCGGTCATGATGATCGCGGGGCCCAAGGTTCGCGTCGTGCCTGTCACAATCCATATCCCACTCAAGGATGTGCCGACAGCGCTGACGGAGGAACTGATCCTAACCACCTGCCGCATTATCGATACCGACCTTCGCGAAAAATTCGGGATCGCCGCGCCACGTCTGGCCGTCGCCGGTCTTAATCCGCATGCGGGCGAAGATGGCGCCCTCGGCACCGAGGACCGCGATATCGTCCACCCCGCGACCATCAGGCTGCGAAAGGACGGCATCGACGCCTTCGGCCCCCTGCCCGCCGACACCATGTTCCACGACGCCGCCCGCAAGCGTTATGACGTGGCGGTCTGCATGTATCACGATCAGGCGCTCATCCCCGCCAAGGCGCTCGGCTTTGACGATTCGGTCAATGTCACGCTCGGCCTGCCGTTCATTCGCACCTCGCCGGACCATGGCACTGCCTTCGGCATTGCCGGACAGGGGATTGCGAGCGAGGCGAGCCTCGTTGCGGCACTGAAGATGGCCGGAGAAATCGCTTCCCGCAGCCGGGTCGGCGCATAATGGCGGCCATCGACGGACTGCCGCCGCTGCGCGATGTCATTCAGCGCCATGGCCTCGACGCGAAGAAGTCACTCGGTCAGAACTTCCTGTTCGATCTCAACCTCACCCAGAAGATCGCCCGCACTGCCGGGCCACTCGACGGTGTGACAGTCATCGAGGTCGGTCCCGGCCCTGGCGGTCTGACGCGCGCCATTCTCTCACTCGGTGCAAAGAAGGTGATTGCCATTGAGCGCGATAGCCGCTGTCTGCCTGCCCTCGCCGAAATCGAAGCCCATTATCCCGGGCGTCTCGAGGTCATCGAGGGTGATGCACTGAAGACAGATTTCGAGAGCCTTGTCCCCGCGGGCGAGCCAGTGCGCATCATCGCAAACCTGCCCTATAATGTCGGCACGCAGTTGCTGGTCAACTGGTTGCTGCCGAAGCATTGGCCACCCTTCTGGCTATCCATGACGTTGATGTTCCAGAAGGAAGTGGGCCAGCGCATCGTCGCTAAAGAAGGCGACAATCACTATGGCCGCCTTGGCGTCCTCTCCGGCTGGCGCACCGTCGCCGAAATGGCCTTCGACGTCTCGCCGCAGGCCTTCAGTCCCCCACCCAAGGTCACGTCGACCGTTGTGCATCTGTTACCGAAAGAAAAGCCCCTGCCCTGCGACGTCGCCAAGCTTGAAAGGGTGACAGAGGCAGCCTTCGGCCAGCGCCGCAAAATGCTGCGCCAGAGCGTCAAGAGCCTCGGTGGCGAGGCTCTGCTGGAGAAGGCCGGAATTGATCCCACACGCCGGGCGGAAACGCTGTCGGTGGAGGAATTCGTGACGCTGGCGAATGCGCTGTAATTCAGGTCTTCGAACTAGACCCAGTTTTCAACCCGTAAACCGGGCATGCGCACGAACTCGCGCATGTTGTTGGTCACAACAATCAAGCCTTCGCTACGGGCATGACCGCCAATCTGCATATCGTGAGCGCCACAGGGGGTGCCCGCTCTGGCAAGCTCTGCCCTGATCTGACCGTAATGCGAGGCAGCTTTTTCGGCAAAAGGCAGGACCTCAAGCCGAGCACAAAAGTTCTCGACAGCGTTCAGATTATCATGCCGCCGGGCCGACTTCTCCGCACCATAATAAAGTTCGCCAAGCGTGATGCTCGAAATACATAACTCGTCCGCCAAACTGTTGAATTTGTCCCGGAGATCAGGCGGGTATGTCTTCATCACATAGATACAGATGTTCGTGTCCAACATATATCGGAGCATCAGAAGGCTTCTCGCTCTTCTGACGGCGGCTCTTCACGACTGGGCAGAAAATCCTCGGTGACACGCGGACCAGTCAGAAAAAGGTCGTCCCAACGCTTGCCATAGGGTACGATGATACGTGTCAGACCGACTTTCAGGATTTCCACCTTATGAACGTCGTCTGGAAAAGCGACGTTCTTCGGCAGCCTGACGGCCTGACTGCGATTACTTGTAAATATAGTAGACGTGGCCATGCCTCGACCCTCGTATATCCCAATGGGATATACGTAGCCCCATTTTGTCTATCGTTCAAGGATTTCGGTCATGATTATCGTCTTCACGGGGACGATAAACCCAAGAGTCTAACCTCATTCTTCTCTCAGAGCTTCGGCTCTTCCTCAAGCAATGCTCTCACGAAATCGAACATGCCGTGGCGGCGGTCGCGGCGGACGCGTTCGGCTTTCACGATGGCTTCGACGGCCTCGAAAGCCGCCTGCAAATCGTCGTTGAGGATGACGTAGTCATAGTCGCGCCAATGCTCGATTTCCGCGCGGGAATTGAGAAGCCGGGTCTTGATGACGTCTTCTGTGTCTTCGGCGCGGCGGTGCAGGCGGGACTGAAGTTCGGTCATGGTCGGCGGCAGGATGAAGATCGAGACGACGTCTGCCTTCATCTTGTCCTGCAACTGCTCGGCGCCCTGCCAGTCGATATCGAACAGCATGTCGCGGCCGGCGGCCATGGCATCTTCCACCGGCTCGCGCGGCGTGCCGTAAAAATTGCCGTGAACCTCGGCCCACTCCAGCAACTCCTCATTGTCGCGCATACGCTCGAAATCGCGCTTGGAGATGAAATGGTAGTGGATGCCTTCGATTTCACTCTGCCGGCGCGCGCGCGTCGTGACACTGACGGAAAGGCTGATGTTTTTGTCCTTTTCGAGCAGGTTGCGCGCAATCGTGGATTTGCCCGCGCCCGACGGCGAAGAGATCACCAGCATCAGCCCCCTGCGGGCAATCGTAACGGGAGAAATATTCGCCGGGGCCATGGGTTTACTCCAGATTTTGGACCTGCTCGCGGAACTGGTCGATAACCACTTTCAGTTCTATGCCTGCTGCGGTTACCGCACTGGCGTTCGATTTGGAACAGATTGTATTCGACTCACGGTTAAATTCCTGTGCAAGAAAATCGAGCTTGCGGCCGACGGGGCCGCCGATCTCCAGCAGCTCGCGGGAAGCCTGCACGTGGGAGCGCAGCCGGTCGATCTCTTCGCGCAGGTCGGCCTTCGTGGCGATCAGCGCTGCCTCGGCATGGAGGCGGTCACGGTCGAGGCCATGCATGCCGTCGCCGATCAGCGCGATCTGCTGTGCAAGCCGTGCTGCGATCTGCTCGGGCTGACGGGAAGGATCGTGTTCGATGATGTCCGCAAGCTGCTCGATGCGGTCGATATGGCCGGACAGGATTGAGAACAGCGAAGTGCCTTCCCGCTCCCGCATCTCCTTCAGCTTTTCGACGGCCAGGGCAAAGCCGTTGACTACATCCACATTGCGCGCTGCCTGCGCGTCCGCATCGTCTTCCGCCTCGCGGAAATCGACCAGGCCTCTTATCGTCAGCAACGTATCGAAACTCATCGGCTTGTCGTCAACGACACCGCCAAGCTCCTGCTTGAGCGCCAGAACGGCGGCGAGCGCGTCCCGGTTGATCACGGCCTCCAGCCGGTTCTCGGCAATCGCGAGCGTCAGCCCTGCCTGAATATTGCCGCGCGAAAGATGCTCGCTTGCGATTTCACGCAAGGCTGTTTCCAATGCTTCAAGACCGGTCGGCAGGCGCAGGCGCACATCCAGTCCCTTGCCATTCACCGAGCGCAATTCCCACGCCCAACGGTGACGGCCAGACGTCCCCTCGCTGCGTGCAAAGCCGGTCATCGATTGCAATGTCATATCTGCTAACCCCCGTCATGCCATACGAAACCGGGCCCTGTTGGTGACAAGGCCCGGGTGATGATTATCAGTTGTTTGCGGGTTTCTCCGCTTCGGCGCCGCCTGGCTGGCCATCAACGACAACATCGGGACTGGCGCCGGACGCGGCTTTCTCAGCCTCGATCTTGCGCCAGCGGCGCACATTGGCGTTGTGCTCTTCAAGCGTCTTGGCAAACACGTGACCGCCCGTGCCATCGGCAACGAAATAGAGATCGTCGGTGCGCCATGGATTGGCGACCGCCTCAAGCGCTGCCCGGCCCGGATTGGCGATCGGAGACGGCGGCAGGCCCTTGATGACATAGGTGTTAAACGGCGTCTGCTTCTGCAAATCCGACTGATAGATCGGGCGGTCGGCCGGCTTGCCGTCACCACCGAACAGGCCGTAGATGATGGTCGGATCCGATTGCAGGCGCATGCCCTTCTTCAGCCGGTTGTAGAAGACGGACGCGACATGGGCGCGCTCGTCATCCTTGCCGGTTTCCTTTTCGACGATCGAGGCAAGCGTCACAAATTCCTCAACGGTCTTGATCGGCAGATCGGGATCGCGCCGTTCCCAGATCATGTCGATCAGCTTGTCCTGCGCAGCACTCATCTGATTGATGATTTCCTCGCGCTTGGTGCCGCGGGTGAAGCGGTAGGTATCCGGGCGCAGGCTGCCTTCCGGCGGCAAGGTGGCAGGAAGTTCACCATCCAGAACCTCGTCCGCGGCAAGGCGGGCAAACATCTGCTTGACCGTCAATCCCTCGGGCAGCGACACGGAATAAAGGATCGATTTGCCGGATTCGAGAAGGAGGAGAATATCCTTCATCGATGCGCCGGCCTTGATCTCATATTCGCCGGTTTTCAGCGTCTGGTCCTTCTGCAGATAGCTGCCGGCCATCAGACGGAAAACGCGCGCGTTGGAGATGATGTCGTTACGCTCCAGATTGTTGGCGATCTCGATGAGGCCCGCGCCATTGCGCACGGTGAAATGGGTGTTGGTCTCGAGCGGACCAGGCTCCTGAAACGCATTGATCATGTAATAGAAGGCCACGACAGCCAGCACACAGACGGCGACGGCAAGCGTCATCAGGAAGTTCAGGAAGATCACAAGCTGGCCGTGGGCCTTGCGCGAGCGCTTGGGCGGCGCGGGCACTTTTTCCGGCCGCAAGGCTTCCGTCGGGGATTTCGGGATGATCGGGCCGCGATTGCCTTCGGCCGAACCGTTCTGTCCGTATGGTCCCTGGCTGTTCTGGTTCGTGTCGCTCACCGTCGGTCCTTTTCAGTTCGGCGTTGTCAGCGCTTTTTGCGCAGGTAATGCGGCAAAAACAGGTTCGGAATGTCTTCCTGCACCACATGTAGAAATCGTGAAGCCAATCGCTCGGCTTCGCGATCATCGTTTCGGACAAAGCCTGTTGAGGAGGCAGCATGCAGTTGGAGATAACCGCCATCCGCCTCCTGTAAACGACTACAATATCGGCCCGAAAACCGGAACGGCTTTTACAGGCCGCAAAAGGTTCCTCCAACGGAAGGAACGGTCCTGTCAGCACCCGGTGGGAGGGCGCGAAAGCGGCGGCGCAGCCGCCGCGATAATCAGCCTTCGTAACGGCGCAGCACGAGGGAGGCGTTGGTGCCGCCAAAGCCGAAGGAGTTCGAGAGCGCCACGTTGACCTGTCGCTTGCGCGCCTTGTGCGGCACCAGGTCGATCTTGGTCTCAACATCGGGATTGTCGAGGTTGAGCGTCGGCGGAACGACGTTGTCGCGAATTGCAAGCGTTGCGAAGATCGCCTCGATTGCACCGGCGGCGCCGAGCAGATGGCCGGTGGCCGACTTGGTGGACGACATGGAGATCTTCGATGCCGATTCGCCGACAAGGCGCTCGACCGCACCAAGCTCGATCGTATCAGCCATGGTCGAGGTGCCGTGGGCGTTGATGTAGTCGATATCATCAGGCGTCAGGCCCGCCCGCTTCAGCGCCATCGACATGCAGCGATAGGCGCCTTCGCCGTCTTCGGATGGCGCCGTGATGTGATAGGCGTCACCGGAAAGGCCGTAACCGACCACTTCCGCATAAATCTTCGCGCCGCGCGCCTTGGCGTGCTCCAGCTCCTCCAGAACGACGATGCCAGCACCCTCACCCATGACGAAACCATCGCGGTCGCGGTCATAGGGGCGCGAGGCCTTTTCCGGATTGTCGTTATGCTGGGTGGAAAGTGCCTTGCAGGCGGCAAAACCGGCAAGCGCGATACGGCAAACCGGCGATTCGGCGCCGCCGGCGACCATGACGTCGGCATCGCCAAGCGCGATCAGCCGGGCAGCGTCGCCAATGGCATGTGCGCCGGTCGAGCAGGCCGTCACGACAGCGTGGTTCGGTCCGCGCAGCTTGTGGCGGATGGAAACCTGGCCGGATACAAGATTGATCAGACGGCCGGGAATGAAAAAGGGTGAAATGCGGCGTGGGCCCTTGTCGCGAAGCGTATAGCCCGCCTCGACAATGCCTTCCAGACCACCGATGCCGGAGCCGATCAGAACGCCGGTCGCTATCTGGTCCTCGTCGGTTTCAGGATGCCAGTCCGCATCGGCAAGCGCCATGTCGGCGGCAGCCATGCCGTAGAGGATGAAGGGATCGATCTTGCGCTGTTCCTTCGGCTCCATCCAGTCATCGGCATTGAAGGTGCCGTTGGAACCATCGCCCACCGGAATGCGGCAGGCAATCTTTGCAGGAAGGTCTTCAACTTCGAATTCAGTCACGAGACGGGCGCCATTCTGGCCGGCAAGAAGCCGCTCCCAGGTCACTTCCGTCCCACATCCAAGAGGAGATACCATGCCGGTACCGGTGATAACGACACGCCTCATCGCCAATGCTCCGCCCTTATCCAAATCATCGGTCGTCGCAGCGATCCGGCCAGGCCATGGCCGCAGACCCCGGAACAACCGTAGAAAACGCAGGCATCAAAGCCCGCCGGTTCACGCGTCTGAAATCAACGCCGCAACGGCGTGTTTCGCCCGCACATAAAGCATTGGCCCGGACATGCCGGGCCAAGACGGGAAGATAGTTCACCTTCCCGATGAAGGTCGATCAGGCCTGGGCCTTTTCGATGAACTTGACGGCGTCGCCGACAGTCAGGATCGAGTCAGCTGCGTCGTCGGGGATCTCAACGCCGAATTCTTCTTCGAAAGCCATGACCAGTTCAACGGTGTCGAGCGAATCAGCGCCCAGATCGTCAATGAAGCTGGCGCCTTCAACAACCTTGTCGGCGTCAACGCCAAGATGATCAATTACAATTTTCTTTACGCGTTCTGCGATATCGCTCATGTCGGTTTCCTCGACCTTTATTTTGAAGGGAATGCCTCTCGGCACCCTGCCCTGTTAGAAGCCCTCGTGCGCCGTTCAAATCCGGCACCGCTGGCAAACCCGTTCAACCCGGTCCAAGCTAGACATCGTCACGCAAAACCGCAACGGCTTCCTGTCTCTCCGGGACGACTGTTCACAGTCTTGGCCCGCTTAACATGGTTTCAATCGGTCGAAAAGCCTGAAAACGCGCTAAGCACAGCGTATGACAGGCAATTTCCCCGAAAACCAGCAGCGGGGCCTTGCGGCGCAAGCCACCATAGAAGGTGCTTAAAGAGCGCCGCAATCCATTTATGACGGCCGCAAGGGCGTCAGATCATCGCCATGCCGCCGTTGACGTGCAGTGTCTGGCCGGTCATGTAGCCCGCCTCGTTGGAAGCAAGGTAAAGGACGGCCGATGCAACTTCGGCGCCGGTGCCCATACGCTTCATGGGAATGGCGCCCATGATCGCGTCTTTCTGCTTGTCGTTCAGCTTGCCGGTCATCGCGCTTTCGATGAAGCCCGGCGCCACGCAGTTGACGGTGACGTTGCGGGTGGCGATTTCCTGCGCCAGCGACTTGGAAAAACCGATCATGCCGGCCTTGGAGGCGCAATAGTTAGCCTGGCCGGGATTGCCGGTAACACCGACGATGGAAGTAATGTTGATGATGCGGCCGAAACGGCGGCGCATCATCGGATGCGTCAGTTCGCGCGTCAGGCGGAACATCGCCGTCAGGTTCACTTCGATGACATTGTCCCAGTCCTCGTCGCTCATACGCACGAAAAGGCCATCCTTGGTGATGCCGGCATTGTTGACGAGGATGTCGACGCCTTCCAGCTCGGCTTCGGCCTTTTCGCCGAGCGCCTTGACTTCAGCGCGATCGGCAAGGTTGGCCGGGAAAATCTTGACGCGATCGCCAAGTTCAGCCGCCAGCGCCTCGAGCTTTTCAACGCGCGTGCCGTGCAGGCCGACGGTTGCGCCCTGTTTGTGCAAAAGGCGGGCGATTTCTTCGCCGATGCCGCCGGTCGCGCCGGTTACGAGAGCCTTGCGGCCTGTGAGATCTAACATGTCCTATTCCTTCTTTAGAGCTTCGGACTGAAATTGGTGAGCGTTGTTGCGCCCCGAGAAGTATTGCCGCGGAGGAGTTCCGCCTCAGCTGATAAGCGTGGCGAGAAGTTGGTCGATATCCGCAGCACCGTTGACGGCGACGCCAGTCACCGTCTTGTCGATGCGGCGGGCAAGGCCCGTCAGCACCTTGCCGGAACCGATCTCATAAAGCTGTGTGACGTTATTGGCAGCGAACCATTCCACCGTCTCGCGCCAGCGCACCTGGCCCGTTACCTGCTCGACCAGCAGGCCGGCGATCTCGTTGGCGTCGGAAACCGGGGCTGCGCGCACATTAGCGATGACAGGCACGACAGGATTGTGCTTTTCAACTTTCGCCAGCGCCTCGCGCATCGCGTCTGCCGCCGGCGCCATCAGCGCCGAGTGGAAGGGCGCGGAAACCGGCAGCATGATGGCGCGCTTGGCGCCCTTCTCGGATGCGATTGCCGCTGCCTTTTCGACGGCGGCCTTGCTGCCGGAAATAACCAGCTGGCCGCCGCCATTGTCGTTGGCGATCTGGCACACGCCGAGAATGCCGGCCTCGTCGCAAATGGCGGAAACCGCATCGTGCTCAAGCCCGATAATCGCAGCCATTGCGCCCTCACCCACCGGAACGGCGGCCTGCATGGCATTGCCGCGGATGCGAAGAAGACGGGCGGTATCGGCGACCGAGAAGGTGCCGGCGGCGCAGAGCGCCGAATATTCGCCGAGGGAGTGGCCCGCGACATAAGAAACCGTATCGGAGATCTTCAGGCCGCGCGCCTCAAGAACGCGCATGACCGCCATGGAGACGGCCATGAGCGCCGGCTGGGCGTTGGCCGTCAGCGTCAGGGTCTCTTCCGGGCCGTTCCACATGATGTCGGAAAGCTTCTGGTCGAGCGCGTCGTCGACTTCCTGAAACACGGCGCGTGCTTCCGGATAGCTATCCGCAAGCTCCTTGCCCATGCCAACAGCCTGGCTGCCCTGACCGGGAAATGTGAATGCAATACCCATGGGATGTCGTCCTTCTTGTCTGGCCTTGCCTTTATTCTTGTCGACTTCCATTCACATTCCCGCCAGCGAAGTCAAGGCTTGAGGCCGTCTGCCGGCCTGGTGTCAGGGGTTTTGTCGTGCTGTTTTCCCCTTTCTTTTCATCATATTTTTTCTTGCACTGCGGCAAATCCCCATTACTTTCACCCCACCTTCCAAACTATCTGGCCACCACCGGGACATTTCCATGAAACAGAGACTATTGGGCCGCACGGGTATTTCCGTGTCTGAAATCTGCCTCGGCACCATGACGTGGGGCACGCAGAACACCGAAGCCGAAGCGCATGCGCAGATGGATTACGCCATCGAAAACGGCGTCAACTTCTTCGATACGGCAGAGCTATACCCCACCACGCCCGTTTCCGCCGAAACGCAGGGTCGGACCGAAAAGTATATCGGGACATGGTTTGAAAAGAGCGGCAAGCGCGATCAGGTCGTGCTCGCCACCAAGGTTGCCGGCTCAGGACGCGATTACATTCGTGGCGGTCGCGATATCGATGCCGCCGCGATCCGCGAGGCTGTCGACACCAGCCTCCAGCGTCTGAAGACCGACTATATCGACCTCTACCAAATCCACTGGCCGAATCGCGGCACCTATCATTTCCGTGGCGCATGGAGCTTTGACGCGTCCGGTCAGGATACCAAGCGCACGATCGCCGAAGTCACCGAGAAACTCGAAACGCTCGGCGAACTGGTAAAGGCCGGTAAAATCCGCGCCATCGGCCTTTCCAACGAAAGCGCGTGGGGGACGCAGAAATATATCGACATCGCAGACGCCAGGGGCCTGCCGCGCGTCGCCACCATCCAGAACGAGTATAACCTGCTCTATCGCAGCTTCGATCTCGACATGGCTGAAGTCGCCCACCACGAAAATGTCGGGCTGCTCGCCTATTCGCCGCTGGCGGCAGGGCTGCTGACCGGCAAATACCAGAATGGCGCCCGCCCCGCCGGCTCACGCGGCACCATCAACCAGGACCTCGGCGGCCGCTTACAGCCGCATCAGGAAGCCCCGGTCAAGGCCTATCTGGAGCTTGCCGCCCAGCATGGCATCGATCCGGCAAAACTCGCCATCGCCTTCTGCCTGACGCGCCCTTTCATGGCCTCCGTCATCATCGGCGCCACCACGATGGAGCAGCTGAAGACCGATATTGCGGCTGCGGATTTGACGCTTTCGGATGAGGTGCTAAAGGCCATCGCAGCGATCCACCGGCAGTATCCGATGCCGATCTGACGATGAAACGGCGCGCTTATTCGCCTCCGCCCTTGCATTCCAGGCAAAAATCCGTATAAGCGCGCTGTTCACAACACCCGGTCCAATTGGCTGGTGGCTGAACGGAGGGCTGGTTCCGGTGACGGAACAGCAGGAACCATAAGGTTTTTCCGGCCTCCCGTGTCTCCGCTCTCGACCGTCTCGAACAACGCTTTTCTTGCTTTAAGGCTTACGCCTTTTCAGGAGCAGTCGTTGAGGCTTAGCGCCGTTGCCGGGTGAAGGACGAAACGCAAGAAAGGCAAAGCTTAAATGGCTCTTTACGAACACATCTTCCTTGCCCGGCAGGATATTTCTGCCCAGCAGGTCGACGCACTTGTCGAGCAGTACAAGGGCGTTATCGAATCGTTCGGCGGCAAAGTCGGACGCATCGAGAACTGGGGTCTGAAGTCCCTCACCTACCGCATCAAGAAGAACCGCAAGGCTCACTACGCTCTCATGGACATCGACGCTCCGGCGGCCGCCATCCATGAAGTCGAGCGCCAGATGCGCATCAACGAAGACGTTCTTCGCTACATGACCATCGCCGTCGAAGCCCACGAAGAAGGCCCGTCCGCGATGATGCAGAAGCGCGATCGTGACGACCGTCCGCGCCGCGATGGCGACCGTCCGGACCGTGGCCCGCGTGAAGATCGCGGTCCCCGCGAAGACCGTCCGCGCCGTCCGCGCGAAGACCGTGCATAAGGAGAATTGACCAATGGCTGACGCATCCTCTTCCCAGGCACGCCGCCCGTTCCACCGCCGTCGCAAGACGTGCCCCTTCTCCGGCGCAAACGCTCCGAAGATCGATTACAAGGACGTACGTCTCCTGCAGCGCTACATTTCCGAGCGCGGCAAGATCGTTCCTTCCCGCATCACGGCCGTTTCCCAGAAGAAGCAGCGCGAACTCGCCCAGGCGATCAAGCGCGCCCGTTTCCTCGGCCTGCTTCCCTACGTCGTAGCGTAATGAATTGAAGCGAGGCTGCGTTCGGCGCGGCCTCGCTTTTCCAGATCCTTCCGCGTTGGGCGCGGATCGATACCATAAAACCCATGTTGGGGATGAGGCTCTCAGGAGCGATCCTCTAACTGCTTAAGTTTCAGCAGGACAGCGAAGTGCAAAAGTTCAACCAGACAGTGCTGATAGCAGGCGTTCTCGCCGGCATATGCGCCGCGTTTCTGACGCTTGGCGCCACCGCACAGTCGTCTTTTTCCTTCCTGCTTTATGCCGGTTCCGCCATGCCGATCCTTGTCGCGGGCATGGGCTGGGGCAATCGCGCAGCTATCGTTGCCATCGTCACCGCCGCCATTATCGGCGCGCTGGTGATGTCGCCGCTTTTTGCCCTGACGATCGCGATCTTTACGCTGATCCCGGCGGGCTGGCTTTCGCATCTTGCCAATCTGGCGCGCCCGGCCTCCGAACTTGGCGGACCGGATGACCTGCTCGCCTGGTATCCCCTGTCCGGCATCGTGCTGCACCTGTGCATTCTGGTTTCGGTCGCCGTTGTCATTCTCGGCTGGATGATCGGCTACGGGCCTGATCTCGTCGCCCGCATGGTCGATATCATGATGACTTCGGTGCAGAACCGCGAACCCCTGTTCGAACCCAATGCCGAGGCGCTCGCCCAGACGAAATCGCTGCTGGTGCTGACGCTGCCGATCGTTCAGGGCGGTCTCTGGGTCATCCTTCTGTTTGCGGCCTATTATTTCGCGACCCGGCTGGTCGGCGCCTTCGGCAAGGGTCTGCGCCCGCGCGAGGATATCCCGGCCGCATTGCGCATGCATCGCAACGCGATCTTCATTTTCCTCGCAGGCATTCTTGCAATGTTTTTCGGCGGTGTCGCGGCCATGGTCGGCGCAGTCGTCTGCGGCACCTTCGGCGCGGGCTTCCTGATGGCGGGTTACGCCTCGCTGCATAAAAAAGCGCGCGGAAAGGACTGGCGCCTGCCAGTTCTCATCCTCGCTTATCTCTCGGCGGTCTTTGTCTTTCCGCTGTTCATCATTCTCGTGTTCGGCCTCAGCGACGTGCGCAGCACGATCTCCCTGACGCCGGCACGGAAAACAGACACTACGAACGAAACCAACAACTAGAAAGGATCAAGAAGATGGACGTTATTCTTCTCGAACGCATCAACAAGCTCGGCCAGATGGGCGAAACCGTCAAGGTTCGCGACGGCTATGCCCGTAACTTCCTGCTGCCGCAGGGCAAGGCGCTGCGCGCCAACGCTGCCAACAAGACCCGCTTCGAAACCGAGCGCGCAACGCTAGAAGCTCGTAACCTTGAGCGCAAGTCGGAAGCCCAGAAGGTTGCCGAAGCCCTCGAAGGCAAGTCCTTCATCGTTGTCCGTTCGGCTGGCGAAACCGGTCAGCTGTACGGTTCCGTTGCTGCCCGCGACGTCGTTGAAATCCTGGCTGCCGAAGGCTTCAACATCGGCCGCAACCAGGTCGAGCTGAACACGCCGATCAAGACCATCGGTCTGCACAACGTTACCCTTCACCTGCACGCCGAAGTCGAACTGCAGGTCGAGCTGAACGTTGCCCGTTCGGCTGAAGAAGCTGAGCGTCAGGCCAAGGGCGAAAGCCTCACCTCCGCTGACGCCATCTACGGCGTTGACGAAGACGCGCTGCGTCCGGAAGACTTCTTCGACCCGGAAGCCGACAACGACGGCGACGACGAGTAAGATCTGGCCTAACGGTCAAAAGAAAACCCCGGATGGCGACATCCGGGGTTTTTTTGTTTGTTGGGTCGTGGAGAGTATGCGGAGAGGCACTCCGGAGCGAGATTACCTCGCCGCCGTCTCCGCCCCATCAGGCGCCTTGGCCTTGTCCACATGCACCACGACGGACATGCCCGGCGATAGCTCCGCGGCCAGCGGCTGATCCGCGTCTATGGCGATGCGGACACCGAGGCGCTGGGCGATCTTGACGAAATTGCCGGTCGCATTGTCAGGCTTGATGACGGCGAATTCCGAACCCGTTGCGGGGGAGAAGCGCTCGACGTGACCGGTCAGCTTACGGCGATGCAGCGCATCGACGGAGATCGTCACCGGCTGGCCGACCTGCATGCCGGCGAGCTGGGTTTCCTTGAAATTGGCGATGACCCAGACATCATGCGGCACGACGGCCACGAGCTGCGTTCCGGCGGTGACATATTGGCCGGTGCGGACTCCGACTTCGCCCAGCCTGCCGTCCACGGGCGCGTGGATTTCCGTATTGGCAAGATCGATGCGCGCGAGTTCGACCGCAGCTTCGGCGTTCGCGACAGCGGCCTGCAGCGAGCTACGGTTGACGATGATCGTCTGCAGGTCCTGCCGGGACACTTCCAGCGCCGCCTTTGCCTGCGATAGCGAGGCCCTCGCCTTTTCCAGCGCGGCATGAGCCTCTTCCTGGAGGCTGGAGGTTCCGACACCGCTCTTGATCAAGTTGTCCTGCCGGTCGGAAGCAAGCTGCGCCTGTTTCAGCGACGCCTCGGCACTGTCGACGGCCGCTTCACTGGAGCGGATATTGGCGTTGGCGGCATTTTCCTGCTGACGGGAATTATCGAGCGCCGCCTTGTGCGTATCGAGCGTTGCTTCCGCCTGCGCCTGCTTCTGGCGGTAGATGCGGTCATCGATCTTGGCGAGCAGTGCGCCCTGCTTGACTTCCTGATAATCCTTGACCGGCACATCCACGACATAACCGCTGACCTGCGGGCTCATGGTGGTGACATAACCACGCACGAAGGCGTTGTCGGTCATTTCGACGGTGGAGAGGAACGGCGGCAGCCGCCAGGCATAGAGCACAAGCGCCACGCCGGCGATGCCGCCGAGCAACACAAGGATGGAAACGGGGGTAAAAAACTTCTTCAGCATGATGTCACTCTTGGATGTTCAAGACTGGGCCGCTGGTGCGGCATCGGCATTTCCAGAAAGAAGAGGCCAGATGCGTCGCCAGGCAAGATGGATTAAAAGGAAGGCAAGCGCCAGCGCCGAGACAACCGATATCAGCAGGAATGTGTCGTTGTAGGCAAGCACATAGGCTTCCCTGCTGACCTGTTGACCAAGCAGCGCCAGACCTTCCGCCCTCAGCAGGGCGGGATCGGTGATCACGTGGCTGTAAGCCCCAGACAGCTGCGAGACACGCTGGGCAACGAGTGGGTTGGTCAGAAGAATATTCTCCACCAGGACGTTGGAGTGGAATTTCTCCCGCAGCGTCACGAAGCTGCCAAGCAGACCCGTCATCAGCATCGAGCCGGTGATTTGCGTGAACAGAAAGATGGTGATGAAGTTCACCAGATAGGGTGCGCCCCTGGCGAGGGCCGCGCCAAATCCCTTGGCCATGACGGGCGGCAGGAACATGGCGGCGCCGAACGCAATCATCATCTGGCTGAGATACATCTGCTCCGGGCGGGTCAGATTGCTCGACTGGCTGTCCATGAAGGAGCCTGCCGCGATCAACGTCAGCGCGATGACGTGCGCCGTATCGACATATTTCGTCAACATCAGCCAGGCGCAGGCCGCACCGCCCAAGACAGTGGCCAGCAGCACCAGCGCGTAGAGCGTAATTGTCTGGTCATTGAGAAGGCCGAGCTGCTGGTAAAAGCTGACAGCTGTTGACGACTGTTCCGACGATATTCCCCTGTAGACCAGCAGAACTGCAATGGCATGCAGGTTGGTTCGAGAGAATATCCAGCGCAGGTCGAGCAGCGGGTTCTTGCGTGGGAGTTCGATGAAAGCCATCAGCGTCAAAAGCGCAATCGAGGTCGCAAGCAATGCGCCAAGCCACCACGTTTCGAACCACCAATAAAACCGGCCGAGCGTCAGCATCACCGCAAGGCAACCGAGACCGCCGGCGAACAGCAGATAGCTCAGAATATCCATGCGCTCGATAACTTTCGCGCGCGGCGGCGGCGTGACCTTGAGGACATAGATCATCGCAAGCGATATCAGCGCAAAACCAACTTCCATCGAATAAAGGGCATTCCAGCCGTCGATGGCCAGCAGCGATGGCGACACCATGCGCGCGATCGGCGCCGACAACAGTGTGCCCGTCAGCGCGATGCTGAAACCGAGCGAGAATTTCCGGGCGGGCGGAAAAGCCTCCAGAATATAAAGGAAGCCGAGCGAGGAAATCGGTGCAGCGGCCATGCCGCTGATGAAGCGGATGACGATTGCCGAATGCAAATCCGTGACGAAAAGGTTGAGGCAGTTGGCGATCACAAAGGCGACAATCGACAGTTCCGCAAAGGGCCGCAGGCCATATTGCGCCCTGACCTTGAACAGCGCGATGGAAAAGGTCGCATAGGGCGCCATATAAGCGGCGGAGAGCCAGGCAACCTCTGCCACTGTAGCGGAAAACTCTCCCTGCAGCTGATAGATATTGGCCATGACGAGGTTCATGCCGAGGCCCTGCGTGATGAAAAAGCACAGGCCGGCGAAGATGAAGCAGAGACGCAGCCACAGCGGCCGCTCCGGCTGGACAGGCGC
>NZ_JBQYSN010000042.1:0-38714 GCF_052686535.1 Agrobacterium sp. DKPNP3
CGACACGCGGCGGGCGCTCATGGGCCCATTCTCGCCTGAAGCGGGAAAGGAGAGCGGCCTGGGCCGTCAGAAAATCGTCGGTATCTTCACCACTAATGATATTTCCAGTCAGGAGATTAAACCCAGCCTTGCCGGCCCAGCGGGCGGAATTCTGGGATCCGCCGCCATACCACAGCCGGTCTGTTAGCCCCATGGCAAAGGGCCGCAGACGCGGGAGCTGCGCACCGGCCGCATTACCCGCCTCCGTATCGCTGGACAAGGGTTGCGACCTGAGCGCCGCGGCAAACTTTTCGGCGCGGGCGTGGCTGTAATCCGCCTCGGGAGCGTGGTCTACATAGTCCGAGATGAGATGTGCGAAAGGCGGCGGACCAACCGACACCCCAACATTCAGCCGACCACGCGAGAGAACATCAACTGTGGCCAGATCTTCGGCCAGTCGAAACGGGTTCTCATAACCCAGCTGAATGACGGCGGTGCCTAATCCAATCCGTTTCGTACGCTGCGACGCGGCGGCAAGAAAGGTGGCCGCCGAGGATACGCCTCGCTCCAAGTGACGCTGCCGAACCCAGGCGCTATGAAATCCGAGCGCCTCGCCAACCTCGAAAAGCCCCAGTGTTTCCTCGATCCCCCGCCCCGGATCGTCGTCCAGATAATTGCCGGGCACGAGAAAGGCGAAGTGTGAAATATGGGAAAGTGGCATGGCGCTGCATCCGGTTACGAGTGTAAATCTTCTGGGCGACACAGAGGCGGCTCCCTGTGGCGGGACAACCTCGAATACGCCGATTAGTCACCAAGCTTGCATCACGGCGCCCCTACTGGCGCGGCATGTTTGTTTATACTCCTCGCAACCGTTGAAAGATCGTTGCACGATTTAATAGTCTACTAAAATTATCGATTACTGGCCGTCAGCCGGTATACGTCACCCTCTTCAGGCCGGCCGTGTCGTTGCGCCTGAAAAGGCCTTTATTCCTCGCTCCACAGGAGGATCGGATGCTCGCGAAAGTTTCCGACTTTCTGGTTGTCCTATACGGTGCCCGGCTCTCAGGCTGTCCGGCTGCTTCGGACATCCGGGCCCTTTGGCTCGACCGTATCTGCGGCGGCGCCCTTCATGCCTCGCAGCCTCCCTCGCCTTCTATCGGCGGGCGCCCGCTTAGGCGTCAGGCTTCGCTACCCCAAACGAAAACCTTGGACGAGGACACTCAGGCAGCAGCCATGGCGGAACTGCTTGAAAAGCGGTTTCGATATTCTCCCGGCGAAAGGCCGAGGACACGGTGGAAGACGCGGCGGAAGGCGGCGGCATCCTCATATCCGACTGACCATGCGATCTGGTCCACGGAACGACGGGTGAACTCCAGCAATTCCCGCGCCTTGCCAACCCGCAGGTGCTGTACGTATTCGATTGGTTTCATGCCCGTCGCAGCCTTGAAGCGACGCAGGAAAGTGCGCTCCTCCAGCCCGGCATGGGTCGCCATGTCGCTAACGCTTGTCGCGCGCCCGGCGCGGGCCTGCAACCAGTGCTGGACCTTCAGGATCGGCTCGTCGCCATGCGTCAGTCTCGGGGCGAAGCTGCTATAATGGCGCTGTTCCCGCCCGGCAGGATCGATCAGCAGGAACTTGCCCGTCTCGATCATCACCGAGGGGCCGAGCAGCCGGTCGACGATGCGCAGGCCCAGATCGGTCCATGCCATCAGCCCGCCGGCCGTGATGATATCACCGTCCTCGATGACGACCTTGTCTATGTCGAGACGAATATCGGGAAAGCGCTCCCGAAACAGCTCCGCAAAAAACCAGTGCGTCGTGGCGGGGCGGCCTGACAGCAGCCCGGTCGCAGCGAGAAGAAACGAACCGCCGCAACTGGCCGCCAGCGTGGCACCCTGGGCGTGGCGATCAAGCAACCAGCGGGCGTAAGGCTCGGCTTCGTCAATCTCAGCAGGTCCGGTCAACCTGCCGGGAACCACTAAGATATCGGGATGCCCCGCTTGTCCCGGATGGGTGTCATGACAGCGTGAAAACTCGCCGTCGTCATCCATGCTCCAGTGGCTGACCCGCAATCTCGGCCCGCCGCGATCCTGCGAAAAAACCGATGCGATCGCAAAAAGATCGGTGATGCCGTGAACCATGGCGACCTGACAGTCCCGATAGAGGACAAGCCCCACCTCCAGCGCGCTTCCCGAGATCCCCGCCATGCCCCTTACCCCCGTTTTGTCAATTTTGGCCCGCTTTCTGTCAGAAGCGCCAATCCAGTGCCCGCCGCCCAAAGAGTATCTCTATTCCCACGGGACGCAAGCAAGCTCCCTGCAACAGGAGAGAGAGCGATGACAACGATAACCACCAGAGACGGAACACATATTTTCTATAAGGACTGGGGCACCAGGCACGGCCAGCCCATCATCTTCTCCCATGGCTGGCCGCTCAGCGCCGACACCTGGGATGCGCAGATGGTGTTTTTCGCCAACAACGGGTTCCGCACCATCGCCCACGACCGCCGCAGCCACGGGCGTTCCGACCAAGTCTGGCACAACAATAACATGGATCAATATGCCGATGACCTGTCCGAGCTGATCGAGCAGCTTGACCTTCACGACATTATTCTCGTCGGTCATTCCACGGGCGGTGGCGAAGTTACCCGCTATGTGGGCCGGCACGGTACGGATCGCGTCGCAAAGATCGCCCTCATCGGCGCCGTACCACCACTGATGCTAAAGACGGAGAGCAATCCCATCGGCCTGCCGATCGATGTTTTCGACGGCATTCGCAAGGGCACCTACGATAATCGCAGCCAGTTCTTCAAAGACCTGACAATCCCCTTCTACGGCTACAACCGGGAGGGCGCCGTGATTTCGGAAGGCATTCGCGAGGAATTCTGGCGTCAGGGCATGATGGGGGGGCTGAAGGGTCAACTCGACAGCATCCGCGCCTTTTCGGAAAGCGATTTTAATCAGGACCTGAAGGCCTTCGACAAACCCACGCTGGTTCTGCACGGCGATGACGACCAGATCGTACCGGTCGGTGCTTCCGCCCTTTCGACCGTCAAGATCGTCAAACATGCGGTTCTCAAAATCTATGAGGGCGCCGATCATGGCCTCACCCAGACCCACCAGGATCGGTTCAACGCCGATCTGCTTGCCTTCATCCAGGACTGAAACCACGCACACAGGAGACACGGACATGTCGCAGAATACATTTCTCATTACCGGCGCATCCGATGGCATCGGCGCCGTCTATGCCGAACGTCTGGCAAAACGCGGCCACGATCTCGTTCTCGTGGCGCGGCGCGCCGAAAAACTGAAAGCATTGGCCGCGCAGCTGGAAAAGGATCACCACATTGTTGTCGAGGTTCTTTCCGCCGATCTGTCACGCGCAGAGGACCTAGAAAGGGTCGAAAGACGGCTGCGCGAAGATCATGACATCACCGGCCTCGTCAACAATGCCGGCATAGCCGGGGACGGAGCGATTACGGCGCTGGACCCCGCCTATGTAACGACGATGATCAACCTCAACATTCTCGCCGTGACCCGCCTTGCGGCCGCCATCGCCCCCCGCCTTGCCGACAGCGGAAACGGCACGATCATCAACATCACCTCCGTCACGGCGCTGATGCCCGCGGCATTCACCGCAGTCTATCCTGCCACGAAAGCCTTCGTGCTGGCCTTCACCGAGGCGATGCAGGCGCAGCTCTCACCTTCGGGCGTGCGGGTGCAGGCGGTCCTGCCCGGCATCACCCGCACCGCGATCTGGGAAGAGGAACGGCTCGACGCCATTCCGGCCTCCATGGTCATGGATGTTTACGAGATGGTGGATGCCGCCCTTGCCGGTCTCGATCTCGGCGAAACGCTGACTATTCCATCGCTGCCGGATACGACCGATCTCGACAATTTCCTCGCTGCGCGTGCAGCGCTGCGGCCCAACCTGTCACATGCACGTGCCGCCAGCCGGTATCACGCCATAAAATCCGAATAGAGGAGACGTGCCATGATCCTCGGCCTCACCATTCCCCAATTCACGGCATTGCACGTCGGTTTAAGCTTCATCGGCATTGCCGCCGGGCTGGTTGCCCTGCCAGCCTACGCGGCGGGGCGGTGGATGCCGCGAGTGACAGCAATTTTCCTCATCACCACGTTCGCCACGACGCTTACCGGCTTCCTGTTTCCAATCGGCAATTTCACACCTGCCCTGGGGGTCGGCATCGTCTCGACGATCGTCATGGCTGTCGCGCTGATTGCGCTCTACGGATACAGCCTGAGGGGCAAGGCAAGGATCATCTACTCGATCACCGCCACGATGAGCCTTTACCTCAATATGTTCGTGCTGATCGTCCAGTCCTTTTTAAAGGTAGAAAGCCTGAACGCCCTGGCGCCGAACGGCAATGAGCCTCCGTTTCTCATTGCCCAGACGGTTCTGCTGGTTGCTGCCATTCTTCTTGGCTGGAGGGCAACGCGCCGCAGGCTTGCCGTTTGAGTAGGACGCGTCCCCAGCGAGCTGCCAGACCAGTGCCCTGTGCCTGCTTTCAGGCACAGGGTACATTTTTCAATAAATACGCCCTCAGAAAAACATCAGCGCCGATTGCCACACTACAATATACATTATATGATAATATATATCGTATCACTGTAGGAGAGGCAGATGAAAGCCGTGAAGATCAATGAACGCCTGACCGTGGCGGACCAGCCAATGATCGCCGAATTCCAATCGCTCTCCGCACAGGGCTTTAAGACCATCATCAATGCCCGACCGGATGGAGAAGAGACTGCCCAACCGGGTAACGCGCAGGAAAGAACGGCCGCTCAGGCCGCCGGCATGGATTACGGCTTCATCCCAGTCACGGGTCCGACCATCACCGAAGCAGATATCCGCGCCTTTCAAAAGAAAATGGCGGGAGCGGAAGGTCCGGTTTTTGCCCACTGCAAGGGCGGCACGCGTGCGCTCACACTCCATGTGCTCGGAGAAGCACTCGACGGGCGCATCGAGCGAGACGCCATCGAAGCCTTTGGCAATGCGCATGGCTTTGACCTGTCGGGGGCGATCCGCTGGCTTGATCGCCGTACGGCAGCGGCACCGCATGTCAAAGCCTTTTTCGATCCGCGCACGTCGAGCGTTCAATATGTCGTTTCCGACCCCAAGACGAGGCGATGTGCGATTATCGATCCAGTCTTAGACTTCGATGAGAAGTCCGGCGCGACAGGAACCATGAATGCCGACGCCATTCTGGCCTATGTCGCAAGCGAGAACCTCACCGTGGAATGGATTCTCGATACCCATCCGCATGCCGATCATTTTTCTGCCGCTTATTATCTGAAGGGAAAGACCGGCGCGCCGACGGCGATAGGCGCAAAGGTCAAACATGTGCAGAAGCTCTGGCAGGAGAAATATAACTGGCCGGACTTCAAAACCGACGGGTCACAATGGGACCACCTGTTTGAAGCTGGCGAGAGCTTCCGTATCGGCTCTCTTGAGGCGCGCGTCCTCTTCTCCCCCGGCCATACGCTTGCCTCCGTCAGCTATGTGGTGGGCAATGCAGCTTTCGTGCACGATACGCTCTTCATGCCCGATTCAGGCACCGCGCGTGCGGATTTTCCGGGCGGCAGCGCAAGACAGCTCTGGGCCTCTATTCAGGATATTCTCTCGCTTCCAGATGAGACGCGGCTTTTCACCGGCCATGACTATCAACCCGGCGGCCGCTCTCCAAAATGGGAAAGCACGGTTGGCGAACAAAAGCGCAGCAATCCGCATATTGCCGGTATGACGGAAGATGGCTTTGTCCGCCTAAGGGAAGCGCGGGACAAGACTTTACCGATGCCGAAACTTATTCTCCATGCCCTCCAGGTGAATATTTGCGGCGGCCGCCTGCCCGAGCCGGAGGCGAACGGCGTCCGCTATCTGAAGCTCCCGCTCGACGTGCTTGGGGGCAGCGCATGGTAGAGAAAGCCACAGCCAACAAACCGCACCATAGTGGTGAAATTCCCCTCGCCGCGATGGAGGAAAGGGCGGGCGAAGTCGCATTGCTCTTGAAAACGCTCGCTCATCCCGCCCGGCTGATGCTCGCCTGCACGCTGGCGCAAGGGGAGTTTTCGGTCGGTGAGCTGGAGTCCAAACTGGACATCCGCCAACCGACACTCTCCCAGCAGTTAGGCGTCCTTCGCGAAGCTGGGGTGGTCGAGACGCGACGCGACGCCAAGCAGATATTCTACAGACTGACGCAGGAGAAAGCGGCGCAATTGATCGAGGCCTTGTACGCCATCTTCTGCGCGCCGGGCGAGGAAACCCAATGAGCCCTTACTGGCATCCTCTTCTCGGCGGCATGCTGCTCGGTCTTGCCTGCGTTCTGCTTTTTCTCTTTAACGGTCGTATCGCCGGGATCAGCGGTATGATCGGAAAGACGCTGAGCAGGGAGCGGCGCCTCGCGGACCTCAGCTTTCTCGCCGGCTTGCTGGCCGGACCATATATCTATGCCGCCGCCTTTGATCGGCTGCCCGCCATCACCATCCTTGCACCCTTGCCGCTTGTTATCATTGCCGGACTGCTGGTGGGTTTTGGCACGCGAATGGGCTCCGGCTGCACATCGGGCCACGGCATCATGGGGCTGGCGCGCTTTTCCCGACGCTCTATCGCGGCAACGGCGACTTTCCTGATTGCGGGGATGTTTGCGGCGACAATGGTGGGGGCGCTGTCATGAGAAATCCCGCCTTGGCGCGTGTTGCCCTTGCATTGGCCGCAGGAGCGCTGTTCGGCTTCGGCCTTTCGCTGTCGGGCATGATCGATCCAGCCCGCGTTTCGGGTTTTCTCGATGTAGCAAGCGGCCACTGGGACCCGAGCCTGATGTTCGTTCTCGCGGGCGCTGTGATGGTGGCCGTGCCGGGTGAGCTGATCAGCAGGCACCTTGCCAAGCCTATCCTCGCTGAGGATTTCGGCCTGCCGGCAAAGAGCCGCATCGACCGACCGCTGCTGATAGGTTCGGCCATGTTCGGCATCGGTTGGGGGCTTGCCGGTTTTTGCCCCGGCCCGGCCATGTCGGCTTTTGGCCTTGGGCTTACGCCGGTCGCGTTTTTCGTCACTGCCATGATTGCCGGCATGCTGGTCCACGACCGGCTCTACGCAACCCGCTCATAGCGCAATACACGTGCGGCCAACGCGGAAAGGACCATCGCGCGGCGCTGGGAGGGCTCCGCGCGATGGAATACGATCAAAGATCGATCAAGCTCTTGCCAGTCATTTCCGGCGGCAGCGGCTGGTTCATGAGTTGCAGCAGGGTGGGCGCGACATCAGCGAGAATACCGTCGTGCACCCTTGCCCCATCGGGACCTCCAAAAAGGATCACCGGCACAGGATTGGTGGTGTGGGCCGTGTGCGGGCCGCCCGTGACCGGATCGATCATGGTTTCGCAATTGCCGTGATCGGCAATGACCAGCATCGCGCCACCCACTTTTTCAAGCGCGGCAACTACTTCGCCAAGACCGCGGTCCACGGCTTCACACGCCTTGATCGCGGCCTGAAGATCACCTGTGTGGCCGACCATGTCAGGGTTGGCATAATTGGTGACGATCAGGTCATAACCCTTGCCGATTGCCTCGACAAATTTCTCGGTTACCTCGGCCGCACTCATCTCTGGCTGAAGATCGTAGGTCGCAACCTTGGGTGACTTCGGCATGAAGCGGTCTTCACCGATTTCCGGCTCCTCCTTGCCGCCGTTCAGGAAGAAGGTGACATGCGGATACTTCTCCGTTTCGGCGAGGCGAAACTGCGTGAGGCCCTGCCTGGCCACCCATGCACCCAAAGTATTGACGATGTCCCGCTTCGGATAAGCCGTGGTCATGAACGTGCTGTGACGCGTGGAATATTCCACCATGCCAAGCAGCGCAGAAAGGACGGGCTTTTCGCGCGGAAAACCGTCGAATTCATCGGCACCGATCGCAAGCAGGATTTCACGCGCCCGGTCGGCACGGAAATTGAGGCAGAACAGACCATCGCCTGCCTTGAAGCCCTTATAGCCATCAATCACCGTCGGCAGGATAAATTCGTCGGTAATGCCATTCGCATAGCTCTGCGAGACGGCGCTTACGGCATCCCGCGCATGTTCGCCCTTGCCAAGAACCATGGCGTCATAGGCTTTCTCCACACGCTCCCAGCGATTGTCGCGATCCATCGCATAATAACGGCCGATCACCGTGCCGATGCTTGCCCCCTGCGGCAGGCTTGCGACAAGCGCGGCGACGAAATCTTCTGCCGACTGCGGTGCGACATCGCGACCATCTGTGATGGCATGCACCACGACGTTCAGACCGTGACTGACCATCAGCTTCACCGCCGCCTGGCCGTGCAGGATATGACCATGGACGCCGCCATCGGAAACCACGCACATCAGATGCGCCACACCGCCAGCAGCCTTGACCCTGGCGGCAAAATCGATCATCGCCGCGTTGCGGAAAAAGCTGCCATCCTCAATCGCCAGATCGATCTGACCGAGATCCATGGCGACGATACGGCCAGCGCCGATATTGGTATGACCCACTTCCGAATTGCCCATCTGCCCCGTCGGCAGGCCGACCTTCGGACCGAAGGTTGTCAGCGTCGCATTCGGGCAAGTGGCGAAAAGCCGGTCCATGGTTGGCGTGTTTGCCAGAAAGGGCGCATTGCCGGACGTTACCTCGCTCAGCCCCCAGCCGTCGAGAATGGTCAGAACAACGGGTTTGGGAGTGCGCATGGGAGGACCTTCTTCTTCATTCGGTTGCCGGCGGAGAGCGGACCGCAGGGCACCGGAGCGCCCTCGTCCGCCACTATGTTCATGATGAGAAAACATGCTTCTCGTTCTTCTCTTCTATACCCGAAGATGACGAACGCAAGCCTATACCGACAGCGAAACAGCGGCATGACGACCGAAAAGGTCGGTCCAATTCGGCTCTCTCAACCCCACGCCTGGCGCAGGAATGAGAGAGCGTAAAGACGGTCACTCAATGAAAATCAGTGCCGGCTTCTCCAGCAACGCCTTCATCGCCTGAATGAAGACGGCTGCGTCCCACCCGTCCACGACACGATGATCGAAGCTGGACGACAGGTTCATGATCTTGCGCGGCGCAAAGCGAGCCCCATCCCAGACCGGCCGGGTCATAATCTTGTTGACACCAATGATTGCCACCTCGGGATGGTTGATGATGGGCGTCGAAACGACACCGCCTAACGCCCCAAGCGAGCTGATGGTTATCGTGGAGCCCATCAACTCTTCCCGATGCGCTGTGCCGGTGCGGGCGGCTTCGGCAACGCGTGCAACTTCCTCCGCACAGTGCCAAAGGCCGAGCGTTTCCGCATGGCGAACGACCGGAACCGTCAGGCCCGCCGGCGTTTGCGTGGCGATGCCAATATGAACCGCCTCGTAGTGGCTGACGACCCCTTTCTCATCGTCAAAGGTGGCATTCATGCCGGGATGATCGGCAACGGCTTTCACCAGAGCGCGCATTAAAAACGGCAGGATCGTCAGTTTCGGCTGCCCGGAACGACGGTTGCCGTTCATCGTCGCGCGAAGATCCTCGAGATCCGTGACGTCGATCTCTTCGACATAGGTAATGTGGGGAATGCGGGACGCCGACAGCACCATCTTCTCGGCAATCTTGCGGCGCAGGCCCGTCAGTTTCACATCCTCGACGGCGCTGTCATGCGACGCGGTGGCTGAAGGACGTTCCGGCCGGCCACGCGCCGTCAGATATCCATCGAGATCGCTATGGGTGATGTGCCCATCCGGTCCCGTTCCCTTGACCTTTGCGAGATCGATATCGAGATCGTCGGCGCGCTGGCGCACGGCGGGGGCTGCGAGCGGCTTATGATGCGGCTCGGCAGCGCTTTCCGGTGAAGGTTCGCTGATGTCCCGGGCTGGATGGTGTGCTTCAACGGGTGGCGGAGCTTCGGTCATATCGGCTGGCGCTTCCGCCTCCGCGATAACGACCGGCGCTTCGGCAGCGGCTTCGCGATCAATGGCGTCCGCTTCGCGATCAATGGCAGCCGCTGCAGCATCCGTCTCGATGCGCAGGAGCGGCGCCTTCACCGGTACGGTGTTCCCGACGGTGACGGCGAGCCAGGTGACGACCCCCGCCACCGGCGATGGGATTTCCACGGTTGCCTTATCCGTCATGACGGCCGCAAGCACCATGTCTTCATGGACGATATCTCCCGGCTTGACGTTCCACTCGACCAGTTCGGCTTCTGCAACACCTTCACCCACATCGGGCATTGTGAGGGTAAATTCCGCCATAATCAGGCCTCCATGACATCGACGAGGGCGCGCCCGACACGGGCCGGACCCGGAAAATAGTCCCATTCCTGGGCATGCGGATAAGGCGTATCCCAGCCGGCGACACGCACGACGGGCGCCTCCAGATGGTAAAAACAATGTTCCTGCACAAGCGACACGACCTCGGCGCCGAAGCCGGAAGTCAGCGTCGCCTCATGCACCATCACACAACGGCCGGTCTTGGAGACAGACTTCACAATGGTGTCGAGATCGAGCGGCAACAGGCTGCGAAGGTCGATAATCTCGGCATCGACCCCGGTCTCTTCCGCCGCCGCCAGTGCCACATGCACCATGGTGCCATAAGCGATGACGGTGACGGCGTTTCCGGGGCGGCGGATTTCCGCCTTTCCGATCGGGACCGTATAATGACCTTCCGGCACCTCCCCCATTTCGTGTTTGGACCATGGCGTTACCGGCCGGTCGTGATGGCCATCGAAGGGACCGTTGTAAAGCCGCTTTGGCTCGAGAAACATCACCGGGTCCGGGTCTTCGATGGAGGCGATCAGCAGCCCCTTGGCGTCGAAGGGATTGGAGGGGACGACGACTTTCAGCCCGCAGACATGGGTGAAAAGCGCCTCCGGACTCTGGCTATGCGTCTGCCCGCCGAAAATGCCGCCGCCGGTCGGCATACGAAGAACGATCGGGCAGGTAAAATCGCCGTTTGAGCGATAACGGATACGCGCTGCTTCCTGGGTGATCTGGTCATAAGCGGGATACATGTAATCGGCAAACTGGATTTCGACACAGGGCCGCAATCCATAAGCGGCCATACCGATGGCGGTGCCAACGATGCCCGACTCACTGATCGGCGCATCGAAACAGCGGGTTTTACCGTATTTCTGCTGCAGCCCCTGCGTGGCGCGGAAAACGCCGCCGAAATACCCCACATCCTCACCAAAAACCACGATATCGTCGCTGCGTTCCATGGACACATCCATGGCGCTGCGGACGGCTTCAATCATCGTCATTCTTGCCATGTCTTACCATCCTGCCTTCTGGCGCTGGCGGACGAGATGCGGCGGCATCTCCTCGTAAACGCCCTCGAAAATATCCTTTTTCGGCGGTTTCTTGCCTTCATGCAGCGTGCCGTGGCTTTCCGCCTCGCGTTGCGCTTCAAGCACTTCATCAGCGATTTCTGCCTCCGCCTGCCGGTGCCGTTCCTCCGACCAGACGCCCCGCAGGATGAGATGTTTCTTCAATCTCAGAACCGGGTCGCCTAAAGGCCATGCCTCGGACTCGGTCTTGGGGCGGTAAGCGCTCGGATCGTCAGAGGTGGAATGCGCGCCGACGCGATAGGTCACATATTCGATCAGCGTTGGGCCGAGATTGCGCCGCGCCCGCTCCGCGGCCCAGCGCGCCACGGCATAAACGGCAAGATAGTCGTTGCCATCCACCCGGAGTGCAGGAATGCCGAAGCCCAGCCCGCGCGCTGCAAAGGTGCCCGAACCGCCGCGTGCGATGCCCTGAAAGGTGGAAATGGCCCATTGATTGTTGACGATATTGAGGATGACCGGGGCCTTGTAAGTAGAGGCGAAGACCAGCGCGGAATGGAAATCCGACTCCGCCGTCGAGCCGTCACCGATCCAGGCGGCCGCGATCTTGGTGTCGCCCTTGATGGCCGACGCCATCGCCCAGCCGACCGCCTGCACATATTGCGTGGCGAGATTGCCGGACACGGTGAAGAAACCATGTTCTTTCGAGGAATAAAGCACCGGTAGTTGCCGCCCGTGCAGCGGGTCGAGTTCGTTGGAATAGATCTGGTTCATCATGGTGACGAGCGGATAGTCGTCAGCGATCAGCAGCCCCGCCTGCCGATAGGTCGGGAAGTTCATGTCGCCCTTCGAAAGAGCCTTGCGGAAGGCGCAGCTGACTGCTTCTTCGCCCAGATGCTGCATGTAAAACGAAGTCTTGCCCTGCCGCTGCGCCATCAGCATGCGCGCATCAAAAGCCCTGAGCCGCATCATGTTTTTCAGGCCGACCAGCAGGTCGTCGTCCGAAAGCAGGCCCGCCCAAGGTCCGACGGCCTCGCCCTGGTGATTGAGGACGCGGATGATGGAATAGGCCAGATCGCGCATGCTCTCAGGCGCTGCATCCACCTCCGGGCGCGGCACGGAGCCGGCTCTCGGTATCTTTACATTGGAGAAATCCGGCTGGTCGCCTGGCCGCACCGCAGGTTCGGGAACATGCAGGCTGAGACGTGGCGTTTCTGATATGTCCATTCTACTCCTCCCGTCGCAGTCTCCTCCAGACCACGAAACAACGCTCAAAGGTTCCGCGCGATCACCATGCGTTGGACATCGCTCGTCCCCTCGTAAATCTGGCAGATGCGCACATCGCGATAGATCCGCTCCACCGGATAATCCGCCATGTAGCCGTAACCGCCGTGAATCTGGATGGCGTCGGAGCAGACACGCTCGGCCATCTCCGACGCGAAGAGCTTGGCCATCGATGCCTGCGAAAGACAGGGCTCGCCCGCCTCCTTCAACGCCGCCGCGTGCAGCACCAGCTGTCTAGCGGCCTCAATGCGCGTCGCCATGTCCGCAAGGCGGAACGCCACCGCCTGATGTTCGATGATCGCCTGTCCGAAGGCTCTGCGCTCGCGGGCATAATCCCGCGCCGCCTCAAACGCCGCCTGCGCCATGCCGACGGCCTGTGCGGCGATGCCGATACGGCCACCTTCCAGATTGGCAAGCGCGATGCGGTAGCCCTGCCCTTCTTCACCGAGCCGCAAATCGGCCGGTATGGCCATGTCGGTAAAGGCGATCTGGCAGGTATCGGACGAGTGAAGCCCGAGCTTTTCCTCCACCCGGATCACCTCGTAACCCGGCGTGTCCGTCGGCACGATAAAGGCGGTGATACCCTTCTTGCCCGCGGCTGCATCCGTAACCGCAAAAACAATGATCACATCGCCGTTTTTTCCGGATGTGATGAATTGCTTCGCCCCATCGAGAATATAACGATCGCCATCGCGCCGCGCTTTGGTCTTGAGATTTGAGGCATCGGAGCCAGCCTGCGGTTCGGTCAGCGCAAAGCCGCCGATCCATTCGCCGGATGCAAGCTTCGGCAAGAAACGCTGCTTCTGCTCCTCGGTTCCGAATTTGAGGATCGGCACGCATCCCACGGAATTGTGGACGCTCATGATGGTGGAACAGGCACCGTCCCCCGCAGCGATTTCTTCCAGCGCCAGCGCGTAAGCGACAGCACCGGTTTCCGCCCCGCCATACGCTTCGGACACCAGCATGCCGAGGAAGCCGAGCTCGCCCATCGCTTTCAATTCTTCCTTGGGGAAACGGCTTTCCCGGTCACGGGACGCGGCGCCAGGCGCAAGCTTTTCCCGCGCGAAGTCGCGGGCCATGTCCCTGATCTGCTGCTGGGATTCAGCGAGCATCATCGCCGCCTCCCGCCAAAAAGCAGAAGCGCATCAGGCGCGTCGCCAGCTGGAATTGGTCGCGAGGGCTGCCCATGAAAGCACGGGCGGCCCCGTCGATCACGACAGGGTCATGCACAGCCAAATTCACCTCCCTTGGCCAGCCCTGACGTGAGGAACCGGCCCGCCGCAAATCTCCTCCAGACCGCGACTGATATGAACGCTATCACTATCTCGAATTCATTTCAAAGCTATTTTGATTGACAGTTTTTTGATTGGCGATATCTTTGATCCAACAAATAGACATATCATAGAGCAAATGATCCATGATTGAGCTCGACAGTTTCGACCAGAAGATTCTGCATGTCCTCGGCGATGACGGGCGGGTCAGCTGGCGGGATCTTGCGGCTCGGATCGGCCTTTCCTTCACGCCGACGCTTCGGCGCGTGCGCAAGCTGGAAGAGGAAGGGATCATTCGCGGCTATACCGCCGTGTTTGACGAGAACCGGCTGCTCGGCAACATGGGTGTCTTCATCTCCGTCACGCTCGAACGCCAGATCAAGGAAGCGTTGACGACCTTCGAGCACCATGTCGCTTGCATTCCGGAAGTCGTGGGTGGCTATCAGACGAGCGGCAGTTCCGATTATCTGATCCACGCCATGGTGCGGGATTTGCCCCATTACCAGCAGCTTCTGGATTTCCTGACCACGGTTCCGGGCGTGTCGCGCATCCAGTCCAACTTTGCCATCAAGACATTCGTGCGCCGTTCCGCCGCTTTCACCGGGGGTGACACGCCATAATCGCAGGGCTGCCGGCGCGGAGGAGGTGCCGGTAGCTGACAGAAGGGACGGTCAATACTGTCCGGAGGAGGAGACGCGATGAGTTTGAACCTCGCCGCCATTTTCGATGCCGATCTCGGCCCGGAAATCGCAGCATTGCGCGATAGCGCAAGTGCATTCGCAGATGATAAAATTGTCCCGCTGGCGGCGGAGATCGACAGGGACGACAGCTTCCCGCGTCAACTCTGGCCACAAATGGGCGAACTTGGCCTGCACGGCATCACCGTTTCGGAAGAATTCGGCGGCGCCGACATGGGCTATCTCGCCCATTGCGTGGCGATGGAGGAAATAAGCCGGGCTTCCGCTTCCATCGGCCTCTCCTATGGTGCTCATTCCAATCTCTGTATCAACCAGATCCATCGGTGGGGCACGCAGGAGCAGAAAAGGAAATATCTGCCGAAGCTGGTCTCGGGGGAACATGTCGGTTCGCTTGCGATGAGCGAGACGGAGGCCGGTTCGGATGTCGTCTCCATGCGGCTCAAGGCAGAACGCAAGGGCGACCGCTATGTGCTGAACGGCGCGAAGATGTGGATCACCAACGGCCACGAAGCCGATACGCTGGTGGTCTACGCCAAGACCGACATGTCCGCCGGCCCCCGCGGCATCACCGCCTTCCTGATTGAAAAGGGCTTCACGGGTTTTCGCCCGGCCCAGAAACTCGACAAGCTCGGCATGCGCGGTTCCCCCACCTCGGAACTCGTATTTGAGAATTGCGAGGTGCCGGAGGAGAACATTCTCGGACGCCTCAATGATGGCGTGACGGTGCTGATGAGCGGGCTGGATTACGAGCGGGCCGTGCTGGCAGCAGGTCCAGTCGGCATCATGCAGGCGGCCATTGATCTCGTTCTGCCCTATGCGCGCGAGCGCAAGCAGTTTGGCAAGCCGATCGGCGAGTTCCAGCTGGTACAGGGCAAGCTCGCCGATATTTACTCGGCTATGAACGCGTCGCGCGCCTATGTCTATGCGGTTGCCCGGGCCTGCGACAATGGCCGCATCACGAGGCAAGATGCGGCCGGCGCGATCCTCTTCGCCGCCGAGCGGGCGACACAGGTGGCGCTGGATGCGATCCAGCTTCTCGGCGGCTCTGGTTATGTCAATGAAAGCCCGGCAGGACGGCTGCTGCGTGATGCCAAGCTTTATGAAATTGGCGCAGGCACCAGCGAAATCCGCCGGATGCTGATCGGCCGCGAGCTAGTCAAGGGAAACGGGTGAGAAGACGCGATGAAGCTTAAATCCACTCTCAACCGCGACCCTGCCTTCGCTGCCAATGTCGATTTCATGTCGGGCCTGGTAGATGACTTGCGCCGAATGGTCGAGAAAATTTCAAAGGGCGGTGGTGAGAAGGCCCGTGAGCGGCACCTTTCTCGCGGCAAATTATTGGCGCGTGACCGCATCGATGCGCTGCTCGATCCCGGCAGCCCATTCCTCGAGTTCTCGCAATTTGCCGCTCACGAGGTCTATGACGAACCCGTTCCCGCCGCCGGCATCGTTACCGGTATAGGGCGGGTCTCGGGACGCGAATGCGTCATCGTCGCCAATGATGCGACGGTAAAAGGCGGCACCTATTATCCGCTGACGGTGAAAAAACACCTGCGCGCGCAGGAGATCGCGGCCGAAAACTGCCTTCCCTGCATTTACCTCGTGGATTCCGGCGGCGCAAACCTACCCAATCAGGACGAAGTCTTTCCCGACCGCGATCATTTCGGGCGCATCTTTTATAATCAGGCCAATATGTCAGCCGCTGGCATCGCCCAGATCGCGGTGGTGATGGGCAGTTGCACGGCAGGCGGCGCCTACGTGCCTGCCATGAGCGACCAGTCCGTCATCGTCAAAAACCAGGGTACGATCTTTCTCGGCGGGCCGCCGCTGGTCAAGGCAGCGACCGGCGAGGTGGTGAGTGCGGAAGAGCTGGGCGGCGCGGACGTGCATTCCCGTCAATCCGGCGTGACCGATCATTATGCCCGCGACGACCGCCATGCGCTGGCGCTGACCCGGCGCATCGTCTCGACCCTCAACCGTCGCAAGCAGGTGGAGCTCGATGTCCGCGAACCGGTGGAGCCGCTTTATCCGGCAGACGAGCTTTACGGCATCGTGCCAGCCGATACGCGCAAGCCCTTCGAAGTGCGGGAGATCATTGCCCGTCTCGTTGACGGATCGGAATTTGACGAGTTCAAGGCGCTCTACGGCACGACGCTGGTCTGCGGTTTTGCTCATATCCATGGCTATCCCGTCGGCATTATCGCCAATAACGGCATCCTGTTCTCAGAGTCCGCACTGAAGGGTGCGCATTTCATCGAGCTCTGCTGCCAACGCGGCATTCCACTTGTCTTCCTGCAGAACATCACCGGCTTTATGGTGGGCAAGGCCTACGAGGCAGGCGGCATCGCCAAGGATGGCGCCAAGCTCGTCACCGCTGTTGCTTCCGCCAGAGTGCCGAAATTTACCGTTATCATCGGCGGCTCCTTCGGTGCCGGCAATTACGGCATGTGCGGCCGCGCCTATTCGCCACGCTTCCTGTGGATGTGGCCGAATGCCCGGATTTCCGTGATGGGCGGCGAGCAGGCAGCGTCCGTCTTGGCGCAAATCCGCCGCGACGGCATCGAGGCCGATGGCCGCCACTGGTCGAAGGAAGGTGAAGAGGCGTTCAAGCAGCCGATCCGCGAAAAATACGAGCGGGAGGGCCACCCCTACTATGCCAGTGCGCGGCTTTGGGACGACGGTATCATCGACCCAAAGGATACCCGCCTCGTCCTCGGCCTCGGTCTGTCCGCCGCGCTCAATGCACCGATTGAACCCACCCGTTTCGGCATATTCAGGATGTGAGGCGACGATGTTTTCGAAAGTACTCATCGCCAATAGGGGCGAGATCGCCTGCCGCATCATTCGCACCGCCGCCCGAATGGGCATTCGTACCGTCGCCGTTTATTCCGATGCCGATCGCGACGCCATGCATGTGGCGTTGGCCGATGAGGCTATCGCCATCGGCGCTGCTCCTGCACGGGCCTCCTATCTCGACGGCGAAAAAATAATCGCCGCAGCAAAGGCAAGCGGCGCAGAGGCGGTCCACCCGGGTTACGGCTTTCTTTCCGAGAATGCCAATTTCGCGGAAGCCTGTGACGCCGCCGGGCTCATTTTCATCGGTCCTTCGCCGCAGGCGATCCGCGCGATGGGCGGTAAAAGTGAGGCCAAGGCGCTCATGGCAGAGGCGGGTGTCCCCGTCGTTCCAGGCTATCACGGCACAGACCAATCCGTGCACCAGCTGCAAAGCGAGGCGCAGACGATTGGCTATCCGGTATTGCTTAAGGCTTCCGCCGGCGGCGGCGGCAAGGGCATGCGGGTTGTCCGGAACGAGCGCGACTTTACGGCAGAACTTTCTGGCGCAAAGCGCGAGGCGCTGGCTGCCTTTGGCGATGACCGAATGCTGATCGAGAAATACCTTGAACGACCGCGCCATGTGGAAGTCCAGGTCTTTGCCGATGCACATGGTAATTGCGTTTCTCTCTTCGAACGCGATTGCTCTATCCAGCGCCGGCACCAAAAGGTGATAGAAGAAGCCCCTGCCCCCGGATTGTCCGACAGGCTGCGTCAACGCATGTACGACGCTGCTGTAGCCGCTGCCCGCGCAATTGATTATCGGGGCGCGGGAACGATCGAATTCCTGCTCGATCCCTCCGGCGAGTTCTACTTCATGGAGATGAATACGAGGCTTCAGGTCGAACATCCGGTGACGGAATACATTACCGGGCTCGATCTGGTGGAGTGGCAGATAAGAGTGGCGAATGGGGAGGCCTTGCCGGAAAGCTGGGCCAATCTCGGCATAAATGGCCATGCCATCGAGGCACGGATTTATGCCGAGGACCCCTCCCATGATTTCCTGCCGTCCATTGGCACCGTCAGCCATCTCGTTTTCCCCGATCAAGGGCCTCATGTGAGGGTAGATAGCGGTATCCGCGCCGGTGACGCCATTACCGTGCATTACGACCCGATGATTGCCAAGCTCATCGTCTGGGACGAAGACCGCCCATCCGCGGTGCGGCGTCTCCGACTTGCACTTGAAAAGCTGGCGATTTCGGGTGTGAACAGCAATGCCGCATTCCTCACGCGTCTTGCAGGACTGGAGGCTTTCGCCTGTGCCGATCTCGATACGGGCTTCATCGCCCGCAACGAGGCGGCTCTTTTTGCTCCGCCAGCGACCGGCGACAATGAGATTGCAATGGCCGCGCTTGGCCTGCTGCTTTCACGGCACAAACAGGGGAAATCCTCCTCAGAGTCAGATCCCCATAGTCCGTGGAAAGCCACATCGGCATTTCGCCTTAATGCACCAGGGCGAGAAACGCTCTCTTTCTCGTTCGATAACAAGCCCATAAAAGTTATTGCGATCGATGAGAAAGGCGGCTTTTCATTTGCCATCGACGGACGGACCATCGACGCCCGCGGCAGCCTTTCAGACGAAGGCAGACTTCAGGCGAGCTTGGACGGACGGAAAAAACAGGGACATTTCTTTGAGGGGGGCGGCAGTTTCGTACTTGTTCTCGATGGTGAGCATTATCGTATCGCTCAGCCTGATCCCGTCGATATGGAAGAGGCCAGCACTCATATGGGAGGTCTGGAAGCCCCCATGCCCGGCGTTATCCGCGCCATTCTGAGCGAGGACGGCACCGTGGTGGAAGCCGGCGAGGCCCTCGTCGTGATGGAGGCCATGAAGATGGAGCACACCATCCGCGCACCGGCCAGGGGGACTGTGGCGGCGATCAATTGTACTGTGGGCGATATGGTGACGGCAGGCGCGGTTCTGGTCGATTTCGAGCCGGAGGAGACGTGAGATGAGCTGGCCGCGAGGAGTAAAGATCGTCGAAGTCGGTGCGCGCGATGGATTACAGAACGAAAGCGCCGAGGTTCCGACCGCTGTCAAGATCGAGCTGATCGAGCGGTTGGCCGACGCGGGAATGAAAGCGGTGGAGGCCGGCGCCTTCGTATCGGCAAAAAAAGTGCCGCAGATGGCCGACTCGAAAGAGGTGTTTCAAAGCCTTAAACGGCTTCCTGGCACCTCCTATCCGGCGCTCGTGCCGAATATGAAAGGCTTTGAGGCCGCCGCTGAAGCCGGTGCAAAAGAGATCGCCGTTTTCGTCTCTGCATCCGAAGGGTTCAGCCAGCACAATATCGGCTGCTCGCGCGCGGAGAGTCTGGCGCGTTTAAAGGATGTCGCTGCGGCCGCGCAACGCCTCGATATTACCATGCGTGGCTACGTTTCCTGCATAGCCGGCTGCCCATACGACGGCACGGTGGCGCCGGATGAGGTGGCAGCTATGGCGGAATCTCTTATAGAGCTCGGTTGTTACGAAGTCTCGCTCGGCGATACGATCGGTATCGGGACAGCGGCGCAGGTTCGCGGCATCATCGAACGCGTATCAACACGCATTCCACGCGAAAAAATCGCCATGCATTTCCACGATACCTACGGGCAGGGTATCGCCAACGTCCTGACCTCGCTGGAACAGGGCATAAACGTGTTTGACAGCTCCGTTGCGGGACTGGGCGGCTGCCCTTTCGCGCCAGGTGCCACCGGCAACGTCGCGACGGAAGATGTTGTTTACCTGCTTCAGGGACTTGGCGTCGAAACCGGCATCGATCTGATGACGGTTGCGAAAACGGGGGACTGGATCAGCCGTAGCCTCGGAAGGCAAAATGCCGCGCGCGCCGGCAAGGCGCTGCTTGCATCGGAGAGAAAGGGTGACGCGCATGGTGGCTGAACTGCTGAGCGAAAGGCGCAAGGATGTGCTGTGGCTGACGCTCAATCGGCCGGAAGTGCACAATGCACTCAATGCGGCCATGACCGAGGGGCTTTGTGTCGCCATCCGTGCGGCGTCAAGCGATAGCAGCCTGCGCGCCGTGGTCATAACGGGTGCTGGAGACCGCAGCTTTTGCTCCGGCGCCGATCTCAAGGAAAGCGCGGGTGGCATGTTTCTGTCGCGGGATGGCGCCAACCCGATCGCCGAGGTGATCCGCGCTATAGAAGTGTGCGACAAGATCGTCATTGCCCGTATCAATGGCCGGGTACTGGCCGGTGGACTGGGGCTCGTCGCCGCCTGCGATCTGGCTTATGCCGCTGATAGCGCGGAATTCGGTCTGCCGGAAGTTCGCGTCGGCCTTTTCCCGGCGATGGTGGCGGCGAAGCTTCTGACGAAGATTCCGCCGGCCCACCTTCAGGAGATGGCCTATCTCGCTACGCCAGTCAACGCTGTGGAAGCCGAACGGATTGGCATCATCAACCGTACCGTGCCATTCGCCGAGCTCGACAGCCTCATCGATGACGTTCTTGCGCGGCTGCGCCAGAATGCGCCAGGCGCCATATCCGCCGGAAAAGCCGCATTGCTTGAGATGCGCACCATGCTCCCCGGCGAGCGTCTGGCTTTCGCAGAAGGCATCATCGCAACGATAAGCAAAAGCAACGAGGCTGAAGAGGGGCGCGCGGCCTTTGCCGAGAAACGAAAGCCGTTCTGGGTGACGTGAGGGCCAGCTGAACGCCTGCGGGATTTTTCCAACGCTTCGTCGGTGTAATTGATATAATCCCAGACCGCGCGTTGACCCGGTTCAGCAAATCGCGTTCTATCCAGCACCTTTCACCGGACGGTGGTCTGGGGAGCCGGAGGAGACCAATGCAGCTTGTAACAACCGTCGCCGAATTGCGGGATGCCACCGCTGCCTTACGCCGCGCGGGCAAAACCATTGGCTTCGTGCCGACCATGGGCTTTCTCCATATCGGCCATCTCGCCCTCGTGGCCAAAGCGAAGGCGGAAAACGACGCCACCGTCACCTCGATTTTCGTTAATCCACTGCAATTCGGCGCGAATGAGGACCTGGCACGCTACCCAAGAAATCTCGAGCGAGACCGGGAGCTACTGGAACGGGCTGGCGTCGATATTCTCTTTGCCCCGGATGTGAGCGAAATGTATCCACGCCCCATGGCCACAGTTGTTGACGTCCCGGAACTTGGCAGTCAGTTGGAAGGTGCTGTACGCCCCGGCCATTTCGCGGGCGTTGCGACTGTTGTGACCAAGCTTTTCAATCTCGTTCAGCCGGATGCCGCCTATTTCGGTGAGAAGGACTATCAGCAGGTGGCATTGATCCGCCGCATGGTCGAAGACCTCGCCCAGCCGGTGAGGGTCGTGCCCGTTGCCACCGTGCGGGAGGCTGACGGGCTCGCCTGTTCCTCACGCAATGTCTATCTCAGCCCCACGGAGCGGGCCGCCGCCGTCATCGTGCCACGCGCGCTCGCCGAAGCGGAACGGCTTTATGACGAAGGTTTGGACGACCCAGCCGCATTCGAAGCGGCCATAGAAAAATTCATTGCTATCGAGCCGCTTGCGCAGGCAGAGGTCGTTGCGGTGCGCGCTCCAGATACGCTTGCACCCGTGACCTCCGTTCAGGCCGGGCCTGTTCTGGTTGCGCTTTTCGTGCGTGTCGGCAGCACGCGGCTTCTCGACAATCGCGTCCTCGGGCGCGTCCGGGCCGATCAACCGGAGGCAGCACCATGAGCGCCCATGCGAAACACAAGCGGCTGACGACGGCTTCCATTCGGCAGATGAAAGGTGAAGCACGGATCGTGTGCCTGACCGCCTACACGACCCCGATTGCGCGTCTGCTCGACCCGCACTGTGATCTGCTGCTGGTGGGCGATTCCCTCGGCATGGTGCTTTACGGTATGGATACGACTGTCGGCGTTACGATGGACATGATGATCGCCCACGGACACGCCGTCATGCGCGGCGTCGAAAATGCCTGCGTCATCGTTGATCTTCCCTTCGGCACCTATCAGGAATCCAAGGAACAGGCTTTCCGCAACGCCGTGCGGCTGATGCAGGAAACCGGTTGCGACGGCGTGAAACTGGAGGGCGGCGAGGAAATGGCCGAAACCGTCGCCTTTCTGGTGGCGCGTGGCATCCCAGTGTTTGGCCATGTCGGGCTGATGCCGCAACAGGTCCACACCGCAGGCGGTTTCCGTTCGCTCGGACACTCGGATGCCGAAACCCAGAAAATCTGGCGCGATGCCATTGCCATCGACCAGGCAGGCGCCTTCGCCATCGTGATCGAAGGCACGGTCGAACCTCTGGCGCGCGAACTGACCGAAAAACTCGCCGCGCCGACAATCGGCATCGGCGCCTCCCCCGCATGCGACGGTCAGGTTCTGGTCTCGGACGACATGCTCGGCCTGTTTTCCGACTTCAAACCGAAATTTGTAAAACGGTATGCAAACCTCGGATCAACCGTCTCAGAAGCAGCGGCAACTTACGCCGATGAGGTTCGTTCCGGCGCGTTTCCCGGGCCCGAGCATACATTTCAGGTGCGTCCAAGGCCTTCGTCGAAGCAATAGCCCGGGAGAATCGGGATCATGTTCCAAGCCGTCAGGAAGGATGCCAAGCAGCTGGTCTGCGGTAACAGACGTCTGCTCCGACAGCGAATAAATTGACTTTGCATCGAAGATTTTTTGCATCTTTGAAATGCAGATGTGACGCAAGAGGTCTGTGCCGCACCCTTACCGCTTCGACCATTCCACATTGATGAGAGTTCGAAGCCTACCCTCCACAAAGGGCAAATCATCTCTCTTCCGCCTCCGTGGAACACGATCCGCGATCTGCTATATCCGCTAATCGAGCTAAGGAACTCAGACTTCGCGTTATGTAGTAGTAAAGAGGTCCTGCCTTCAAGGCTTTTAACCCGCACAATATAATGCATGACGAAAGGTCGACTACGGAAACGCGGCCAACAATCTAAAGGCATCTTCGTTTCCAGTGTTTTAGGCTTGTATCTACCGCTGATCTTGGAAAGTCATTGCCTGCCAAAATGATCACTTCATGATTTTGCGAAACGCGGAATTAGCGCCCTAATGCACTCAATTGATCGGGTTAAATTTGCAACATACAGGTATTGGGCACAGCAATGAAAGGGGATTTTCAGCGCTTTTGACAAGTACTCCGGAGATATCAAAATCCCGATTTCTCGTGTCAAAATTCGAAATCGCGCTATCTGGCACAGCGGGATACAATGATCAAAACAGAAAGTCGAAATTATAAAAATGGTAGCGGGAGAGGGACTTGAACCCCCGACACGCGGATTATGATTCCGCTGCTCTAACCACCTGAGCTACCCCGCCACAGGGGAAACGTGACAGTCATTTGACTGGCCGCTCCATCAGGATGAGCGGCTTATAAGGTGCCGCTCCCTAAGGTGTCAAGCGCAAGATGCGCAAAAAATTCGCTTTCCGCATTGTTGCGAAAAGCGAATGGTTTCAGGCGGCAACCGGCTTTTCGAGGAGAGCCTTCAGCGATGCCTCGGCTTCTGCCGAGCGCTCGGAGCGCTCGATGAAGCCGCCGCCGTAAACGCGGGCATCGGCACCTGGGGCGGAATACAGAACGCAGGCCTGACCGGGCGCGACGCCCGCCTCACCTGTCATCAGATGCACATAGATTCCGTTTTCATCGGCGTGCAGCACCGCTTCTGTCGGCGGGCGGGTGGAGCGCACCTTGGCGTAACAGGCAAACCCCTTCCCGGCATCCTCGGTCAACTCACCGTCACCCAGCCAGTTCATGTCACGGAGATAGACACGGTGGGTTTCCAGGGCCTCCCGCGGGCCAACGATGACACGGCGGCCACGCGCATCGAGATGCACCACATAGAGGGGCTCACCTGTCGCCACTCCGATGCCGCGGCGCTGACCAATCGTATAATGCACGATGCCGTCGTGGCGGCCGAGCACACGGCCGTCCAGATGGACGATATCACCCGCCAGGGCCGCATTCGGCTTCAGCTTGTTGATGATATCGGTGTATTTGCCCTGCGGGACAAAACAGATGTCCTGACTGTCGGCCTTCTTGGCAACGACAAGTCCCATATCCTCGGCGAGCGCCCGGGTCTCGGCCTTGGAGAGACCGCCGAGCGGAAAACGCAGATAATCGATCTGTTCCTGCGTGGTCGCAAACAGGAACCAGCTCTGGTCGCGGTCGCTATCGATCGGTCTATAGAGCGCCCGCCGTCCCGGCTGGCCGGGAACCGGGTTGGGGCGCGAGCGGATGTAGTGGCCTGTCGCCAGCGCATCGGCGCCAAGTTCCTGCGCCGTTGCGAGCAGATCCGCGAATTTGACCGTCTGGTTGCAGGCAACGCAGGGTATTGGCGTTTCACCCATCGCGTAGGCCTCTGCAAAGGGATTGATCACGGTTTCGCGGAACCGCGCCTCATAATCCAGCACGTAATGCGGAATGCCAAGGGTTTCGCAGACCCTGCGCGCGTCATCGATATCCTGCCCAGCGCAACAGGAACCAGCGCGGTGCACCGCCGCACCATGATCGTAGAGCTGCAGCGTTATGCCAAGGACATCATAGCCCTCGCGTTTGAGGATTCCAGCAACTACGGAAGAATCGACGCCACCGGACATGGCGACAACGATCCGGGTATCTTCCGGCCTCTTGTCAAAATCGAGCGTGTTCACGTTTTTTCCCATCGTCAGTCATAACGGGGGTAAAGGCCCCGCCGCCTGTCGGTCATCCACAGCGAGCATATTGGCCGCCATTTCGGACTGCCTGCCTGCGGATCTAAGGGCTGCATATAGAAAGGAATGGCCTCGCACGCAAGTACGGGGCGGAAAACCGCCCCGTACTGTCGCGAACTCTGAGACGACCCTACGCGCCTGCCGTCTTCTGACCGCTGCTGCCGAACCACTTGTCGCGTTCCCTCCACAGCGCCGGCAGGGCCAGCAATCCAATAGCGGTAAAGGCGATGAGCGTTTTGTTCAGCTGCGAAAGCTCGGCCGTGCGCCCGTCCAGATAGTAGACGGCGTAGACGATAGCCACATGCCAGACGTAGACCTGAAGCGAGTGGCGGCCGAGCAGCTGCAGGAACTTCAGTGACAGGACCCAGATCACACCTTCGGCGATCGAACGCACGATCGGCCGGTGATGGTACGGACCTGCAATAACAAGCCATGTCAACCCTACGCCGACGGCGAGGAAGTTGATGAGGTAAACCGGGCCGAAGTCGGCACGGATTTCCATGGTCGAAAACTTGCCCATCATGAATTCGGGCATCAGGCCCCAGGCCGTGGCAATGCGCAGCGGCATGAAGAACAGGCAGATGAGAAGAGCAGCCTTCGGCAGCCACGTATGCTCCGGCGAGAAAATCTTCTTCCACGGAATGCGGTTCTGTGCGGTCATCGCGCCCATCACAAGAGCCGAATAAAACACAAGCTGCCAACCAAGCAGATTGAAGCTCACGCGGATACCCTGCTCATCTGCACCTTTGACAAGTTCGTTCAGCGGGGCCGTCACGATCTGCTGCAGGCCGAGCTGCCCGGCCATCCAGACCAGCAACGAGCCAGCCATGACATAGGCCCACTTGCCATCTAGGCAAAGCTTTACAAGGATCGGCGCGAACAGCATGTAGACGATATATTGCGGCAGAATATCCATAAAGGTTGGCTGGAATAGGAATGTCGCAATCGCTGCGAGACGCAGCGGATCGTCAAACGACGTCATGCCAAGCCAGTTGTACCAGATGTAAGGCGCATGGGGGATGACCATGCGGAAAAACAGGACCGCGATGACAAGACCCATCGCGTAGCGATAAAGCTCCATGGCCCTGTTCCAGATCATCTGCTTGCCGGCATCGTAGCCGTATTTCATCATTTTTCGGGCATAGACCATGCCGATCAGCAGACCGGACAGGAACACGAAGCCCTGCGCATCCTCGACGAATGCGAATTGTCGGTGATTGATTTCCACCAGCCAGAAGCCGCCAGCAAACACCAGATGGTTGATCATCATGAAGACGAGGAAGTAACCACGCATCCCGTCGATCAGGTCGAAGCGTTTCATTTCGATAGCTCTCCGTTCTCGCGGGCCGTGCATTGCCCGGCCACCCAGCCCGGCCTGCGAGACGCCGGGAATTGGATTGTCAACGCGGATTTTCTGCTGAAGTTCCCTGCCCAAAGCGGTTTAGGACTATCGCGAAAATTCACATTGGCGTGTACAGAGCGTGGTTAGAATGTCGGGACTGAATGGCCGATGAATGAAAAAAGGCGATTCCGTGGAGGAATTAGCCATGCGCGTGTGATATGCCTCGACTTTCAGGGTGTAAAGCCTTGCATAGCAACGCGAGACGAAAAACGGCCGTCAATCGCCCGGCGAGATGTCGTCCGTAAGATTTTGCCGCGCTTTCTCCTGTGAGGAAGGCGCTCCCCCGACAGGAAAAAGCCCGGAGCAATTGAACCCCGGGCTTCTCGAATCATGCGTGACAAAAATTATCAGGCGGCGGCCTGAATCGCAGCAACCTGCCAGTTATCATTTCCTGGACGGCGAACGAAGGTCCACATCTCAATCGCTTCGGATGGATGCATCTCATCGCCCTCGATCACCTTGCCAGAATTGCGATCCCGCATCACGTCAATAGCGGAATAACGCATCGCAACGGTTGCGTAATCCTGTCCTTCCTCGTGCCATGCCTCGGCAACATCGCCCTGGAGCAGGGTCACGTCACGCACGTCGTTCTTCACGCCGCTCGTCGCGTTGTCGCTCAGTTCCTCGGCGAGATAGGACATGGCTTCCGGCGTCGTCAGTTTGCGCAATGTGCCGTAGTCTTCGGCAGCATAGGCGGCCTGAACATCCTCCAGCATCTTCTGGAAGGTTTCGAGATCGCTCTGGGTAATCCCGATTTCATCGCCTTCGGACATGGCGTTAGCATGCGCTACAGGCTTGGCCGTCGCAGTCGCCGCCGTGGCCGTCGCCGCGCCGGCGGTTGTGCCAGCCAGGGCTCCGATTTTCGGGATCTTGAAGGACGATGCTGCCGGGCCAGACTGGGGACCACCGTTGAAGGAGGAGCGCGTGTTATCAGCGCGCTGAGAATTGCCTGCAGAACCATAGGCCGGCTGGCCCTGACGGCGCGAGGCGAAGAAGCGCATGGCAAGCATCACCAGCAAGCCAATCAATGCCACCTGCAACAACATGCCGAAGAAGCCAGCCATGCCGCCGAAGCCGCCGCCAAGGAGCATGCCGAACAGGCCGCCCATGAGCAGACCGCCCATCAAACCACCCATCATGCCGCCAAACAGGCCGCGGCTCTGCTGCGGAGCCTGGGCGCCTGGACGGGCAGGCTGAGCCGTGCTCGGTGCAGCCTGATTGGTGTTGGGCGTCATGCTACGATTGATCGGCGCGGTCTGGCCGGGTGCCGTGCTGGTCGAAGGGGGTGCGGAGTAGGTCCGCGTTCCACGGCTGCCGAATCCGCCGCTGGCGCGGCGCGCCTCTGCCATGTCAACCGCAACGAAAGACACCGCGATACCAAGCGCGGCGACTGCAAACAAACCCTTGAAGCGCCGAAAGGCAGCAAACATCGTTATCTCCTGTTGGCCACCCTCCCATGAGCGGCATCTCGCCAGCCGATATAGCAACTCACGATCATCATTTTTAGACCGCGCGGCTTAAATTTTTTGTGATATGCAACCACTGCGCGATACAGATGGCAAAAGCCGCAATAATGACAACTGGAAACAAAAACCGGCACAGGGTTTCCCCCGCACCGGTTCCTATTGTCCCCTTGGGAGGAACGATAGATCAGTCGACGTTAAACGTCAGCGGTTTGACCTGGCGGATGGCCGGGTTGGCGCGCAGCTTGTCCAGCACCTCTTCGGAAACCGGGCCGTCAACGTAAAGCAGGGCGATGGCGTCGCCGCCTTCCTTTTCACGGCCGAGCTGGAAGTTCGCGATGTTGACGCCAGCTTCGCCGAGCGTGGTTCCCATGAAGCCGATCATGCCGGGAACGTCCGTATTGGTGATGTAGATCATGTGCGCGCCAACGTCGGCGTCCATATTGATGTTCTTGATCTGGATAAAGCGTGGCTTGCCGTCCGAAAACACCGTGCCGGCAACCGAGCGGATCTGGTTTTCCGTCTTCACCGTCAGCTTGATGTAGCCATCGTAAACGCCGGTCTTGTCGCGCTTGACTTCGGACAGGATGATGCCCTTCTCCTTGATCATGACAGGCGCCGAAACCATGTTCACGTCAGCTACCTGGCTGCGAATGAGGCCGGCCAGCAACGCGCTGGTCAACGCCTTGGTGTTCATGTTGGCGGTTGCGCCATCGTAAAGGATTTCGATTTCCTTAGTGGCGCTTTCCTGCACCTGACCAACGAAAGAACCGAGAACATCCGCCAGACGAATGAAGGGCTTCAGACGCGGTGCTTCGTCAGCCGTGATCGACGGCATGTTGATGGCGTTGGAGACCGCACCCTTGACGAGGTAGTCCGACATCTGCTCGGCAACCTGAAGAGCGACATTCTCCTGAGCTTCGGTGGTCGACGCGCCGAGATGCGGCGTGCAGACGACGTTCGGCAAGCCGAAGAGCGGGCTCTCGGTGGCGGGCTCAACTTCAAACACGTCGAAACCGGCGCCAGCGACATGGCCGGACTTGATGGCTTCGGCAAGAGCTGCCTCATCCACCAGACCGCCACGGGCGCAGTTGACGATACGAACGCCCTTCTTGGTCTTGGCAAGGTTCTCGGCATTGAGGATGCCGCGCGTCTTGTCGGTCATCGGTACATGCAGGGTGATGAAATCGGCCTGCGCCAGCAGCTCGTCCAGCTCAACCTTGGTGACGCCCATCTCCTGCGCGCGCTCCGGCGAAAGGAAGGGGTCGTAGGCCAGAACATGCATCTTGAGGCCAAGCGCACGCGAGCAGACGATGGAGCCGATATTGCCGGCACCGATGACTCCGAGCGTCTTGCCGGTGATCTCTACACCCATGAACTTCGACTTTTCCCACTTGCCGGCCTGCGTGGAGCTATCGGCTGCCGGAAGCTGGCGCGCGACGGCAAACATCAAAGCGATGGCGTGTTCCGCCGTCGTGATGGAGTTGCCGAAAGGCGTGTTCATGACGATGATACCGCGGCGCGAGGCAGCCGGGATGTCAACATTGTCGACGCCGATGCCGGCGCGGCCGATGACCTTAAGATTGGTCGCGGCTTCGATCAGCTTTTCGGTCGCCTTGGTGGCGGAACGGATGGCAAGGCCATCATAATTGCCGATGATTTCGGCGAGCTTATCCTTGTCCTTGCCGAGCTTCGGCTGGAAATCGACTTCGACGCCACGATCACGGAAAATCTGGACGGCGGTTTCCGACAGTTCGTCGGATACGAGTACGCGAGGTGCCATGGTTCACGGGCTCCTTGGAGGAAGGGATGGAAATGTGCGAATGGGAAATGCGCGGCCCTGCATCACCGCAGGGCCGGTATCAAAATCAGGCCGCGGCCTTGGAAAGCGTTGCCTTCTGTGTCTCATAAGCCCAGGCGAGCCAGGGCATGACGGCTTCCATATCCGCCGTCTCGATGGTCGCGCCGGCCCAGATGCGCAAACCGGACGGTGCGTCACGGTAAGCGCCGATATCGAGGGCGACATTCTCCTTTTCGAGCAAGGCGACGATGCCCTTAGCAAAATCTGCCTGCGCGGCGGCATCCAGCGCCTGTACCTCGGGATCAACGATCTTGAGGCAGACGGACGTGTTGGAGCGGGTTTCCGGCTTCACGGCCAGATTGGCAATCCAGTCGTTCTTCTCGATGAAGTCGTAGATAACCTTGGCATTGGCGTCAGCACGGCCGATCAGCGCGTTGAGGCCACCGAGGTTCTTTGCCCAGAGCAGCGCGTCAATGTAATCTTCAACGCAGAGCATGGACGGCGTGTTGATGGTTTCGCCGGTAAAGATGCCTTCGATCAGCTTGCCGCCGGAGACCATGCGGAAGATTTTCGGCAGCGGCCAGGCAGGGGCATAGCTCAGCAGACGCTCAACGGCGCGCGGCGACAGGATGATGACGCCATGACCGCCCTCGCCGCCCAGAACCTTCTGCCAGGAGAAGGTGACGACGTCGAGCTTCGCAAAGTCCATGTCCTGCGCAAACGCCGCGGAGGTGGCGTCGCAGATGGTCAGACCCTTGCGATCGGCGGGAATGAAATCGGCGTTGGGAACACGAACGCCCGAGGTCGTGCCGTTCCATGTAAAGACCACGTCACGGTCGAAATCGACGTCGGCAAGGTTCGGCAGCAGGCCATAATCGGCCTCGAACTTGCGAACGTCCTTCAGCTTCAGCTGCTTGACGACGTCGGTGACCCAGCCGGCGCCGAAGCTTTCCCAGGCCAGCATATCGACGCCACGTTCACCGAGCAGCGACCAGAGCGCCATTTCTACGGCGCCGGTGTCGGACGCGGGAACGATGCCGATACGATAATCGGCGGGAACATTGAGAATTTCACGGGTGAGATCGATGGCCTGCTTCAGCTTGGCTTTGCCAACCTTGGCGCGATGCGAGCGACCGAGCGGTGCATCGGAGAGAGCATCTAGCGACCAACCGGGGCGCTTCGAGCAGGGACCAGAGGAAAAATGCGTATTGCCCGGACGAACGTCCGGCTTCACGATATCTGTCATTTAACTACCCTTTCAGATAGGCGCCTCTCGTTAGGGAGAGGTGTCCTGACGCCGTTGCTATTCCTGTCGCCGGTTCCAGTCAAGCGGATAATGTCGCTGCGCAAAAGAATCTTGGCCAATATGCGCCATGCGCGGCGTCAGATGCCGGTAAAACAAAACCGCCCGCAACCCGAAGGGTGCGGACGGTCTGAAACTACCAGCGGTGCGTGACGTTTATTTATAAACGGCAGGCTGCAGCGGAATATCGGCGGGCGGCATGTACTGCGCTGTATCGCAACCGTTGAAGACATAACGACCGCCGAGACGCACTTCATGCGAATAGAGGCCCTTGTCGCGGCCGGGGCCGCCATTGTTCTCATAGGCAAACATTTCGCCCTTGTTGATGTGGCGGAAACGATAGCCGACATCGGCCTTCAGATTACAGGTGACATCGATAGAAGCACCAGCCATCAGCGCGTAAGCGAAGCGCCACTTGCCACGACCGCCGTGTTCCGTCGTCTCGTCGCAGTAGCCCGATCCATCGGTCGCGCAGGAGGTGTTGCGAAGCTTGTCCCACTTGACGTAGGCAGCACCGACGCCGCCGCCAACGTAAGGCGTGACGCGACCATAGGTGCCGAGATCGACATAGGCATTAGCCATCAGCGTGTAGGCGCGCAACGCGGCCAGATCGGTAGAAACGCAGGGAGCGCCATTGCCACAGAACCCGCGGGTGGAGCCACGGAAGTCCGCCTTGCCCATATAGTCGAAGGTCAGATCGCTGCGGAAATAGTTGTTGAACTGGTAACCGACACCCGCGCCGATATTGTAGCTGTCCTTGATTTTCGCGGTTTCGAAATCCGCGAGATAGCCACCAGGTCCACCCTGATAATAATTAGCGCCACGAAGCTTGTTGAAGGAATAACCGACGTCGCCGCGCAGGTACCAGCCACTTGCCTGAGTGACGGACACCTCGGGGGCATCGACATAGGCAGGTGCGGGCTCGGCTTGATAAAGATCGGCAGCGATGGCGCTTGTACCGGTCAGCAGGACGGCCAGAAATCCGGCCAGGACGTTTTTCATGACTTCCACTCCAGAAGAGGCACGTGCGGTTCGGCAGCAGATGCCAGTGAACTGTTCAGTCATGGAGATTGACGTAAAATGGTTAAGTCCCAATTAACCACGATGATTCACTATGTTTATTAGATAAACCCCAAATAAAAAGCCGGCCTCCTCCGGGACCGGCTTTTTACATCCAAACCAAATCAGTTACGCCGCAGAGCGTGCGTTGGTTATGACGACGACGAGATCATTGACGATCTGCTCCACCTTGGCGCTGTCGTCCCCTTCCGCCATGACACGGATGAGCGGCTCGGTGCCGGAAGGACGGATAACCAGGCGGCCGTCACTGGCCAATGCACTTTCGGCATCCGCAATGGCCTGCTGCACCACAGGATTTTCGAGCGGTTTGCCACCGGAGATACGGACATTCTTCAGAAGCTGCGGCACAGGCTCGAACTTGCGGCAGACCTCGCTGACAGTGCGGCCCGAGCGCTTGACCTTCGCCAGAACCTGCAGGGCGGCGACAAGGCCATCCCCCGTCGTGCCGTAGTCCGACAACACGATATGACCCGACTGCTCGCCACCGACGTTGAAATTGTGGTTGCGCATATGCTCAACAACGTACCGGTCACCGACCTTTGTGCGTGCAAGCGTCAGTCCCTGATCGCCGAGGAATCGCTCAAGGCCAAGATTGGACATGACAGTCGCAACGATGCCGCCGCCACGAAGCATGTTGTCTGCCGCCCAGCTATCGGCAATCGTTGCCATCAACTGGTCGCCGTCGACGATTTCGCCGCGTTCGTCGACGATAATAACGCGATCCGCATCGCCATCGAGCGCAATGCCGATATCGGCCCGCACCTCGTGGACCTTCTTCTGAAGGGCTTCCGGGTGAGTGGAGCCACATTCGAGGTTGATGTTGATACCATTCGGCTCGTTGCCGATGGTGACAACCTCGGCACCAAGCTCCCACAGAGCGGCAGGCGCTACCTTGTAGGCCGCACCATTCGCACAGTCGATGGCAATCCGAAGACCGCTCAGCGTGACGTCACGTGGCAGGGTGCGTTTGACGAATTCAATATAGCGATAGATATCGCCATCCACACGCTTCGCCCGGCCGATCTCAGATGGCTTGGCAAGCTGGGCGTAAATATCCTTGTCGAGGAGGTCTTCGATCTCCAGTTCCAGCTCGTCGGAAAGCTTGTAGCCATCGGGCCCGAAAAGTTTGATGCCATTGTCAGAGAACGGATTATGGGATGCGGAGATCATCACACCGATATCGGCCCGCAGCGAGCGCGTCAGCATGCCCACGGCCGGGGTCGGGATCGGTCCGAGCAGAAACACGTCCAGTCCTGCCGCCGTAAAGCCCGCGACCAGCGCATTCTCAAGCATATATCCGGAGAGCCGCGTATCCTTACCGATGACCACGCGATGGCGATGATGACCACGGCGGAAAATCGTTCCTACGGCAATGCCCACCCGCATCGCCAGATCAGGCGTCATCGGGAAGACGTTCGATTGTCCGCGGATACCATCGGTTCCGAAATAACGACGTGCCATTTGAACTCCAAATCTCTCAGGCTTGCCGGGCAAAGACAAAAACAACCGGCAGCGTTTTTGGCTAGATGCCACAAACGAGAATGAACAGCACGTAAATTACCACAAAAATGGCTTATATCTTGTTACCAGAATGAAAAGGCCACCTGGAAATCCGGGTGGCCTTTTACAATAGCAAAACTGCTGGAGCTGTCAGTGCGGCTGCGGCTCCATGCCACCCTCCGCCTCACCGTCGCCTTTGGCCTCGCCGTCACCCTTGGCCTCGCTCGGGCCGTCCTTCTTGGTGCCAGCCTTTGGCACTGCCGAGCCACGGCTACCGGGCGAATCATCGCCCAGATCGCGCGCGGGCTTCTCGCCCTTCAAGAGGGCCTTGATTTCGTCGCCCGTCAGGGTCTCGTATTCAAGCAGACCTTCTGCAATCGCCACGAAGCCATCGTGGTTTTCCGTCAGGATGCGCCGCGCTTCGGCGTAAGCTTCATCGATCAGGCGACGAACTTCGGTGTCGATCGTCTGAGCAGTGGCTTCAGAAACATTCTTCGACTGAGACACGGAGTGGCCGAGGAAGACTTCCTGCTGGTTTTCACCGTAGGACACCTGGCCAAGAGCGTCGGAGAAGCCCCACTGCGTGACCATGGCGCGGGCAAGCTTGGTCGCCTGCTCGATGTCCGAGGACGCGCCCGAGGTAATGTTCTCCTTGCCGAAAGTCAGCTCTTCGGCGACGCGGCCACCCATCATGATCACGAGACGCGATACCATCCACTTGTAGCTCATGGAATAGCGGTCGCCCTCCGGCAGCTGCATCACCATGCCCAGGGCGCGACCGCGCGGAATGATCGTCGCCTTGTGCAACGGATCGGCAACGGCAACTTTCAGCGCGGTGATGGCGTGACCGGCTTCGTGGTAGGCGGTCAGCTTCTTTTCGGCCTCGGTCATGGCGGAGGAGCGGCGCTCCGCGCCCATCATGATCTTGTCCTTGGCGTCTTCGAACTCCTGCATGGTAACCACGCGCTTGTTGCGACGGGCGGCCATCAGGGCAGCTTCGTTGACGAGGTTCATCAAGTCCGCACCGGAAAAACCGGGAGTGCCGCGGGCCAGAACCTTGAGGTCGACATTCGGTGCCAGCGGCACGTTGCGGATATGCACCTTGAGGATGCGTTCACGCCCGACGATGTCAGGGTTCGGCACGACAACCTGACGGTCGAAGCGGCCGGGACGCAGAAGTGCGGGGTCCAGAACGTCAGGACGGTTGGTCGCCGCGATGAGGATGATGCCCTCATTCGCCTCGAAGCCGTCCATCTCGACGAGAAGCTGGTTCAGCGTCTGTTCGCGTTCGTCGTTACCGCCACCCAGGCCGGCACCACGATGGCGGCCAACGGCGTCAATTTCGTCGATGAAGATGATGCAGGGCGCATTCTTCTTGGCCTGCTCGAACATGTCGCGTACGCGGCTTGCGCCGACGCCGACGAACATTTCAACGAAGTCCGAGCCTGAAATGGTGAAGAACGGGACGTTTGCCTCACCCGCGACGGAACGCGCAAGAAGCGTCTTACCAGTGCCCGGGGGACCGACAAGCAGCACGCCGCGCGGAATCTTGCCGCCAAGGCGCTGAAACTTCTGCGGGTCACGCAGGAATTCCACGATTTCCTCAAGATCCTGCTTGGCTTCGTCCACGCCAGCCACGTCGTCAAATGTGACGCGTCCATGCGCTTCCGTCAGCAGCTTTGCCTTGGATTTGCCAAAGCCCATCGCGCCCCGCGAGCCGCCCTGCATTTGCCGCATGAAAAACAGCCAGACGCCGAGGATGAGGAACATCGGCAAAAGTGTGCCGAGGTAGCTCAGGAAGCCGGAGGAGCCGTCACTTTCCGGACGCGCCACGATGGTGACGTTCTTGCTCTGCAAGCGCTCCATCAGGCTGTCGTCAATGACGGGGGAATAGGTCTGAAAGGCCGTGCCGTTTTCAGTATAGGTTCCGAGAACCCGGTTACCAGTGACGGTCACGTCACGAACTCGCCCGGAGTCCACATCACGAAGGAACTGGGAATACGGGATTTCCCGCGAACCAGTCTGCGTCGGCGATGTCTGGAACATACTGAACAACGCGATCAGCAACAGGGCGATCACGGCCCACAAGGCGAAATTTCTGAAATTTGGGTTCATCGAACTCCCCGAACTCACACGGACAAACCTGCTGCCCGCCATTATGTGCCCCTAACATAAGGACGACATATGCCCTTGCCAAGGCAAAGCGCACTTTCTGATGCGTTTTGGTGTAAAAACTCTTCCAAAGCAATTCACGAAAAAGAGGCCGGATTTAAACCGGTGGCTGTGGATAGGCAGGTCGCCCGAATAAAGCAGCGATTGCATTTGCCAGTTCGAGGTCGAAACGCGGCAGGAAAAGGTCGAAAGGCGCAAGTCTCGGTGCGATGCTGACGGCATCAGGCGGCAGCGGCACACCAACCTGAGCTGCGGCAATTTGCGGCAGCCCCGCCACAGCCTGTTTCAGGACGCTCGATGGCGCCGTGGCAAAAGGCCCTACCAACCGAGCGGCATCGCCAGCGCTGCCCGCTTTGACAAGCACCGAAACGGGCGATCCATTCTTCACGGCGAAGCGGTCATCCCAAACCGCTGTCTTTTGCGAACCGACCAACAGCTGCGGAAGGTTTCGTTGCTCGCGTAGCAGATAAAGGGCGTCGCGCCGTCGATCCAGAAGCACACGTCCCACCGTCATCCGCCCGGCGTCGCCCTCTCGCAGAAACTCCAGGACACGCTCCATGCTGCCTGCAGCCGGGAAAAACGCTCTGCCGCCCAGAGTGGCAATCAGGGCTGCCAGCCCGTGGCGAAACTCCGGGCGATCGGGATCGACGTCTTCATTGGCGATTCTGGCCAGTGCCGCATGCAAGATTTGGGCGCGATCCGCCAGAAATGCGGCTGTCTTCCGAGCAAGGACCTGTCGTTTGAGGGACAGCTCAAAATCGATTGGTGAGGGAGACCGAGAGAGGCTGTTGCGGACCCGCACGCGTTCATATCGTACGTTTTCATTGCTGGGGTCGTCGAGCCAAGTCTGCGCACGGGACAGGACATAGCCACGGATCGCCTGCCTCTCACAACGGAGGAAGGGCCGCATGACCCAGCATTGACCTTCGTATAAAACCGCATCTGCCATACCGGAAAGGCCGACAGCCTCACTGCCGCCATTGCGGGCGGCACGCATCGCCACGGTTTCCCGCTGGTCGCCCAGCGTATGCCCGGTCACCACAAAATCAGCGCGGGTTTGCCGGAACACCTCCGCGACCAGACGGTAGCGGGCCAATCGCGACGCCTCGGAAATGCCGGAGGCGGGCTTGGCGCCCTCCCATCGGCGGATCATATGGGGAACTGAAAGCTCAGCGCAAAGTTTCGCGACCCTTTCGGCCTCATAAGCCGATTCGGCTCTCAACGCATGGTCGACAGTGACGGCGGAAAGCTGGAGGCGCTCCCGCCCTGTTTCCGCCTGTACCTGACACAGCGCCAGCAACAGGCCTGTTGAATCGCTGCCGCCGGAGATTGCAACGAGGATGTGGGTGGGCTTGCCTAGATTTTCGACAAAGGACCGTGCCGCGGTGAGCGGCGAAACCGGCGCGTCCGGCTGGGTGCCATCATCAGGCATAGACATACCCGCCCTCGCAGGGGAAAATCAGCAGCTGAGACGCTTCTGTTCGCTGGCAACCTTGCTCAGCACGGTCTTCGACGCGTTGGGGTAGCGCTTCGGCACCTCTCGCAGGGTCGCGCAGGCCGTTTCGGTATTGTCGAGAGCCGCAAGCGACATGCCGAGCTTCATCAACATTTCGGGAGCCTTTGGCGATTTGCCGTAAGCCTGGTGGCCGTTCAGGAAAGTCTTGGCAGCTTCGTTGAACTTGCCTTGAGAATATTGCGCTTCACCCAGCCAGAAGCTGGCATCCGCAGCCTTTGAACCCTTCGGATACCCCTGAAGGTACTGCTGAAAGCCCTGTTCTGCCAACTTGTAATCACCGGACAGCACATGGCCATAGGCCGCCTGATAGATGTCGCCCTCGCTCGTCAGAGCGGCGGTATTGACCGGGTCCGTTTTACGCGGGGCGTTGCCCGTCGTCACACCCGGAAGGCTGCCGGAAGAATTGTTCGCGCCCGAGTTAAGCGTACCACCGATCGGCATCCCCTTCGAGTCGAGTTCGATCGAACCCAAAGTCGTCTCACCCGGCGCGGCGGTCGGAGCATTGGAGGGAGCAGACGGAGAAACGGAAGCGCCACCCTGGGGTGGCGTTTCGATGATTGTTGCAACGTCGTCGGTCGGAGGTGTCGCCGGACTGACCGGGCTTGCTTCCGCCTTCTTTTTCGGCGCTGCTGCGGGACTTGCACCCTTGCCGCCTTCCAGTTCCTGGAAGCGGAATTCATTGTCTTCCTGCGCCTTGCGGATGGTTTCCTGCATCTGCAGAAGCTGGAAGCTCATTTCTTCGATACGGCCGTTGAGCTGCCGGATCTGCTCTTCAAGCTGCTGAACGCGATAGGCTTCATTGGCCTGAACCCGGATGACCGGGGGCTGCTGTTGAGAGTTGATCGTGCCGAAGCTACCCCCCGCACCGAACAGCGGACCCGAAACGGCAGTGCCGCTCAAGCCGGTGCAGGCTGCAAGCCCCAGCATTCCCGCCACGACAAGTTTCTTCATCTCATTCGTCCTGCCTTAACTGATTTGCATCGGAATGATGCAACCCGGATTTTTTCCATATCAACCGAAAAAGCAACTTAACTTCGGCCAAACTATGAAAAAATAAAAGGCGGCCCGAAGACCGCCCTTCATTCACGTTCACAATAGCGTCAGACGATTACATGCCAGCGCCGCCGAGAACCGTCACAGCGCGACGGTTCTGCGACCAGCAGGAGATGTCGTCGCAGACAGCGACCGGACGTTCCTTGCCGTAGGAGATCGTCTTCATGCGGTTTGCCGGCACGCCCTGAGAGATCAGGAAGTCACGGGTCGCTGCGGCGCGGCGGGCGCCGAGCGCAAGGTTGTATTCACGCGTGCCGCGCTCGTCGGCATGACCTTCAACAGTGATGGCGTATTTCGGATAACGAGCCAACCACTGAGCCTGACGCTGAAGGGTCTGCTGCGCGTCGGCGCGGATCGAGGTGGAATCGGTGTCGAAGAAGATGCGGTCGCCGACATTGA
>NZ_JBQYSN010000043.1:0-38424 GCF_052686535.1 Agrobacterium sp. DKPNP3
GCCGCCATTCTGATTGCTCCAGGGCATCAATACCTCTTTATAATAGCCTCTCCCGGTTCCGTTCGAAAGCGATTGCTCGCGTGCGGCGGGAATATCGACCCGTTATAGGAAGGAGAAACGTTTGTTTCAACGCAGAGGTGGTAACTAAATACCCAATCAGGGTAAATAGTTCACTTTGCCGCGGCCCTTCGCACATAAGTGGTAAACAGAACCGGATAACTGTCCTTTTCCCCTGCAGGAGCGGGGATTTCGTCAGTTTTCTCGAAAACGGCGGGGTCGATTTCCGGAAAAAAAGTGTCGCCGTCGAGTTTTACCGCCACGTGGGTGACGGAAAGTTGATCGGCAAAGGGCATGGCCTGACGGTAAATCTCGCCGCCACCGGCAACGAAAACTTCATCGACGCCTCGTTCAACGGCTCTGGCTTTTGCCAAATCGAGGGCTTCTTCCAGCGAGCCGACCACGTCGACGCCTTCCGGCCGGTAATCCGCATTGCGGCTGACGATGATATGCGGCCGGCCCGGCAATGGACGTTCGCCGACAGACAGAAACGTCTTGCGGCCCATGATGAGCGGCTTGCCCATCGTCATCGCCTTGAAGCGCTTGAGATCGGTCGACAACTTCCACGGCATGTCGAGATCGCGGCCGATGACGCCGTTCTCTGAGACTGCGACAATGATGGTGACGCGCGGCTCGCTCATACTGCGATCGGTGCCTTAATGCTTGAATCGGCCTCGTAGTTCTCCAGGGTAAAGTCTTCGAACTTAAAGGCGAAAAGGTCCTTCACGTCGGGGTTCAGCCGCATCGTCGACAAGGCTTTCGGCGTGCGCGTCATCTGCAGCCGCGCCTGTTCGAAATGGTTGGCATAGATGTGCGCGTCACCGAGCGTGTGAACGAAATCGCCAGGTTTCAGGCCAACCACCTGCGCCACCATCAGCGTCAAAAGCGCATAGGAGGCGATGTTGAACGGCACGCCGAGGAAGATATCGGCAGAGCGCTGGTAAAGCTGGCAGGAGAGCTTTCCATCCGCAACATAGAACTGGAACAGGCAGTGGCAGGGCGGCAGCGCCATCTCGTCCACCAGCGCCGGGTTCCAGGCCGAGACAATGTGGCGGCGGGAATTGGGATTTGTTTTCAAAGCCTCGATCAGAAGGGCGATCTGGTCGATATGGCGTCCGTCCGGTGCGGGCCAGGAGCGCCATTGCGCGCCATAGACCGGACCGAGATCACCGTTTTCGTCGGCCCATTCATCCCAGATGGAAACGCCGTTTTCCTTGAGATAGGCGATGTTTGTATCGCCCTTCAGGAACCACAGCAGCTCATGGATGATGGAGCGCAGATGCAGTTTCTTGGTGGTGAGAACCGGAAAACCTTCCGAAAGATCGAAACGCATCTGATAACCGAAGACAGAGCGTGTGCCCGTGCCGGTGCGGTCTCCACGGTCGGAGCCGGTTTCCATGACATGCCGGAGAAGATCGAGATATTGTTTCATACGTTCTGCCGCCGATTCCCTGATACAGAGGGACTATATAATAGCACAGGGCGGCAGAACCAATCACCGAATACGGGCTATCCCCGGATCAAATCAGAGCGACTGCAGCTTGTCGAGTTCCTTGGCCACCAGATAATAGAAAGTCACACGCGACTTGGACCGATCCGCCGCCATGGCTTTGGCAGCAGCGGCAATGGCCTTGTCAGCGCTGTCATCGGTCACACCAAGCTTCTTGACGCACCAGCTCGCCTTGACGCGCGCAAGTTCTTCTGGATCGGAGGCGGACACCAGTGAGGAATCCCGGTTACGCAGGGCAATACCGAGATGTTTGACGATCTTGCCGACAATCGCTTCATCGGCTGCGGCATCGTATTTTTTCACATCTGCGAGATAGTCAGTCATGTCCACTCCTTCGTGTGCCCCCGGCCCGGTTGCTTCAAATGACCGGTTGCATGGAGAATGAGACAGCAATCCCTCGTCGTCAAGAATTGTCTAAATTGCGCAGGTAGTGGACAAAACCTTTTCATCGAATTGTCATCTCCCCCCTTTTCTCGCGCGGGTGAAACGCCTATATGAACCTTGCCGGGGCAACCCGGCTATGGCGATAAACGGTCGGTGTAATAAACCTATTGGACCCGGGGGCGGTACCCGGCGCCTCCACCAAAAACCGGCGGACCTTTACCTATGGAAGGCCGGCTTCTGATGGGGGCGAAATAGGATCGACAAGGGCGTAAAGATCGAACTTTTGCTCGGCATGATACCGCCGTTATCGGGTCACAAGTGTAGTTGCAAACGACAACAACGCTAAGGAATACGCTCTCGCTGCCTAATGGCGGTGCGGGAATTCCGCTCTAAGTCCTCACGGTTAGCCCCGTGAGGCGGGGTTCGGAGGTACCTGGCAACAGAAACCTCCACCTTCTCCATTTTGCCTGAATTGATTATATGATAGCTGACTTGCAGACGGCATCGGCTTTTCCGTTGCTGCCGTTCCGGACATTGCGTATACTTGTCCAAAGCATAAGCCTTGAGGATCAGAAATGGTTCGGACATGGGATTACGCTAAGATTCAAAGTGTTGCAGCGTCCTAGGCGCGCAGTCCGCGCCGCGCATGAAAAGACGTTCGAATAAGGGAAAGACAGGACCGCATGGGGCAGGATCATATCCGTTACGACATTCTCGCACAGGATGCCCTTCGCGGCGTTATTCGCAAGGTTTTGGGTGAAGTGGCCGCAACCGGCCGCCTGCCCGGCGACCATCACTTTTTCATCACCTTCCTGACCGGCGCCCCGGGCGTGCGCATTTCCCAGCACCTCAAGGCAAAATACGCCGAGCAGATGACCATCGTCATCCAGCACCAGTTCTGGGACCTGAAGGTTACCGAAACCGGCTTCGAAATCGGCCTCTCCTTCTCCGACACGCCGGAAAAGCTGGTCATCCCCTACAATGCCATCAGAGGTTTTTACGACCCGTCGGTGAATTTCGAACTCGAATTCGACGTGCCGCTCGCTGAAGAGGAAGAAATGGAAGAGGCGGAAATCACTGCCTATCCCGTTTCCCATGAGGCGAAACCGGCGGCCGCTTCCGAGACGCCGAAGGCAGGCGAGGAAAAGAAGGAAGGCTCCGTCGTTTCGCTCGACGCCTTCCGCAAGAAGCAATAACGGTTTTACCCCAGCTTTCGAAACTCGAGGAGGCATATCCCCATGGCGGCCGATATCGTCAATCTGCGCCAGTTTCGGAAACAGAAGGTCCGCAGTGAAAAGGAAAAGCAGGCGGAGCAGAACCGCCTGTCCTTCGGCCGCACCAAAGCGGAAAAAAATCTCACGTCAGCGCTGAATGCCAAAGCCGAAAAGGCACTCGATCAGGGCCGGCTCGACAAGAGCGATGAAAACGGCGGTCAAGACTGAACGTCCAACTGCGTGCTGCGAATGTTGGGGCCAACGGAAAAGAATCGCAAAACAGGGACTTGCCGGCGAGACATGATTCAGACCCTCAACCGGACCCGCCGGAGCCTGATCTGATGATCCGCAAGCACTCCGCGACGTTGCATGGCCATCGCACCAGCATTTCACTCGAAGATGCCTTCTGGGATGAGCTGAAAATCATCGCGGAAAAGCGCAAGATCAGTTTTGCGGCCCTGCTTGCCGAAATCGACGACAATCGCGCCGCCGACAGCAATTTGTCGTCGTCGCTCAGGGTTTACGTGCTGAACTGGCTGAAAACCCGCTGAGTCCAAACTGGATCCGTCATCTGCGATGACCCGGCATCCCCGGTGAACAAGGAATTGGGATATGCGCGAGTGCTTTCGCATTTGCCGGACGCATTCCAGCCCGGCACGTCGGCCCATCAACCACTATAAGAATTCCCCCACAGAACTCGTAAAGCTGTGAAAGCATTCCTTAAACATTCGAAGGCTAATTTGCGCTGCAAGGCAATTTGGTATTGCGTAGCCTTGCCCATCAGGACTGGTTTCAGGTCGCTTTGACGTATCGTTCAATCGTGACGAGCCTGTCGCCTCCACCCTCTCTATCCTATACGACGAACAGCGGCTGCGAGTGATCGCTCGAAGTCTGCCCGCACGCGCGCGGCCCATTGGGTTTACACGGAACCGCGCCGGATGCGCTGTCTCTTCGAGAGCATCATCTGGACGAAAAGCCGCTCCACAGTTTCCTGGGAAGGATTATGGCGTCGCAGTCGGTGCTCCCGGTGCGAGTTGCCGTATCGCGTCTTCTGTCGGTGGTACGACGAGGGCCGGGGCGGATTGTCGCTCCGGTGCCGGCTGTTGCTGCTGCTGTTGTTGCTGTTGCTGCTGTTGCTGTAGCAGCCGCTCCTGCTGTTCCTTTTCCTGGCGCAGGCGCTCTTCGGCTGCCGCCTTCTGGCGGGCTTCCTCTTCCGCCCGCGCCTTGGCTTCCGCCTCCGCCCGCTCTTTTGCGGCCTGCCGTTCTGCCGCCTGCGAGCGGTAGAGTACGACTTCGCGGCGCAGCCGCTGCTTTTCAAGAACGCTCGCCTGCATGGCCTCCACCCGGCGACGCTCCTTTTCGAACGCTCGCAGCGAGAGGAAATTGCTGAGCGCGGACACATCCGTCGTCAAAGCCGGAGCGGCAAGCGGGCCGTTATAGTTGAGACGCACCGAAGGCTCGGCCCCTGCGACCGTTTCGGTGCCGGGATTGAACAGGAGATCGAGGTCACCGTTCACAGTGGAAGCCGCCAGATCGACGCTCGCATCGGCCGTCAGCGTGACGGGATCGATGCCGGCGCGCAGGTTCTGGAAATGAAGCGCGCCCCCGTTCAACGAGAATGGCAACGCCACATCGCCAAGCCCGATTTCGCCCTGCCACAGGGTCTGATCCACCAGCGGACGCACCTTCGGCGCGTCGATCGGCTGCTGCAAGCCGTCCGCTGCCTGCAGGATCGGGGCAAGAGCGCCGGGGTTGAGACCCTTGACGACAAGCCCGCCCGCCCGGATTTCACCAGAGCCACCCGCTGCCTTGAGCATTTCAGCAACACTTTTACCCGTCGATTCCGCCGTCAGGTCGATAGCGACCTTGCCCGTCGCAAGCGGGCCGTTGGCATTGGCCCACAGGATGGGCTCCGGGTTTGCATCGGTCACCGCAATCTTGGTGCGGAAAATTCCTGCCCCCTCGCCGGTCGACATGGCCAAGCGACCCGTGAGCTTGCCGCCCATAAAGATGCCGCTGACATCATCGAGTGAGAGTGAGCCGGCATCATGCGTGACCCTCGTCGAAAGACCCGTTACGGTGCCCAATGGACCGGCCTCGAAGCTCTCCGCTTTCAGGGCCAGCGACGCCTTGAGCTGCGGGAACGCGGCCATGGCGAGCGGCTTGGCGTTGAGCGCGCCGGTCTCCGGATCGATCACCGGGCCATACATCGCGTCTCCCAGCCAGGCGAGATCGACCGTCCTTACGGAAAGGTCACCGTCGACGGGATAGGGCGCGGCGCGTTGGAAAGCCAGATTTCCCGAGAATGGATTTCCGCCCACCTGGCCGCCGATGGACGACAAAGCAATCTTCTGCCCGTCAACGGTGACTTTCGCATTGGACTTCACTGCCAGACCACCGCCGAGCTGCGGCAGGCCAACGGCGTTCATGATGAGATAGGGCTCGATATCAGCACTTTCGAGCGCGACATCCGCGCTGCCTTCACCGAAATTGCCGGCGGCCACGGAGAAGGAACCGTTCATCGAAAAATGTGTGCGTTCGGTAGAGAAGCGCAATTCTGTCTGGGTAGGCGAGCCGAGCGTGCCATTGAGTTTGAGGGACAGGAGCCCCTCCCCATCCGCATCGAAAGGCAACGGATTGAGACCGGCCTGACCAAACAGGATCGCGGTCGACTGGTTCTTCAGGACGGCTTCCAGCGACATGGCCGTATCGTCTGTTATCGACAGGAAATCCGGCATCTTGGCAACGGCTGAAAGCCGGCTGCCATTGACGGTGCCGGAAACGGCGACATTCGCGCCGCCATTTTCACTGTTGACCGAAACGTCAACGGCAAGGTCCGAATTCGCATACCAGGGCGCGCTCGCCGCCAGGCGGCTGAGGAACGGATGGTCAGGCAACTTCTGCTGCAGCATGGCGAACAATGGCTGCATATCCGCCGCATGCAGGTTTACCGTGCCCTTTCCCGCATATTTGAGCAGCGAACCCTGCAACTCTCCCCTAGCCTTCACTTCCGCACCGGCGATATCGCCGGCCGTCATGTTTTCAAGCGAGAGCACACCTCCTGCGATATTAAAGGTAGTCTCGACCTTGTTGGCGGTCACGCCGGCCATATTGAAGCGGTCGGCCTTGAATTTCGCGGTAATGCGATGATCGAGGACCGAACCGCCGACCTGATCGCCAAGCGCCAGACTGCCGAGCGCCCTCAGCGCGTCGAGATCGATTTCGTTGCCCGAGAGATCGATGGAGAGATTGGACTCCTTGCCGTCCGAGCGTCGCTCCAGAGCGCCCTTCAGCGATGCGTCTCCGATGGCAAGTTCCAGATTATCGAAACGCTGGTTGAGCGTCGTCAGCGAGACATCGGCAGAGAAACCGGCGGCGTTGAGCTGGCGGATTGCCGGATCGACTGAACCGGAAAGCCAGTTCGCCAGCCCCGAGGGCTGGTTGGAGGCGAGCAGCATATTGCCGTTGAAAGCCGGACCGCCCAGCAGCGTCAGCGATCCCTTCGCTTCCAGCTGCGTCCTGCCCGGCAGCGTCGCCACGGCATTCACCACCTGCCAGCCGCTGCCATCCGGGCGAACATCCAGCCGGATGTCGCGGATTGTCGTGTCATCGGACACCAGCGCTGGAAGGCTGATGCTTGCCTTGCCCGGCACAGGCGGCACCGGAATGCGCGCCACCATCGCGGCAAATGCCTCGATGCGCTGACGGACGGATACGGTCGGCTGGCGCGACGTCTTGCCCGTCTGCACGACAGGCGGCGCAAAGCGCGCGACGTCGATCTGCTGGCCGTCGGCCGTCAGCAGGAATTCCGGCTTGGCGCCGGTATCAAGCGTTGCCTCCCCCGTCACGACGTAAGGATTTTCGCTGCCTCCAAGCTCCATGCGGTAGCTCGAAATTCGCACGCTCTCATTGGTCAGCTCGAAGCTTCCACGGGTGCGCGGTGAGGAAAAGATCGATTGTCCGGCTTGCTGTTGCTTCTGTTTCTGATCTTCGCGGAAGGTAAAGGCAAAGGATCCGCTATAGGCCGGCTTTCCCGCCGTTGCGGCGATCGCACCATCGAGATCGACCTCGACAGGATGTTCATCCGGCACAAGGCGTAGCCTGAGACCCATGCGGCCATTGGCATAATCCGGCTCGCTGCTGGAGAGGGAGAAGGAACCGGGGTGCCCGTCAACAGCCGCGCGCCCCTCGGCTTTCCAGGGGCCGGCGAGAGAATTTGCCGACATATCGGCGTTGAGGCCCGTCACGATACGGTTTCGGCCAGACTGCTCATCGATGAATTCGATCTGCCCGCCTTCGATCTGTACGCTTTCGAGAACCACGGTGCGCGCCGGGATTTCGGCACGGCTACCCCGCATCCAGTCCAGCGTACCGTCTTTCAGCAGTCTGATCTTGGCCTTGGGTTCTTCGATGCGCATGTCGAAGATGCGCGCTTCGCCAGAAAGAAAAGGCGCAAGCTCGGCATCCATGGAGAACCGCGCGACCTGAATGAGCGGCGATCCATCCGCATCCGTTCCGGCGCGCACATCATGCAGCGTTACCGACGGGAAAGGCAGGATACGGGCCTCGACGCGGCCGTGTACGACGACTTTCTTGCCAAGGATACGACTTGCCTGGTCTTCAAAATCACGACGGAAATCGGTCCAGTCGACAAAATAGGGAATGAGCAGCGCCGAAAACAGCACCAAGGCCAGCAGTCCGCCCAGAAAAACCAGAATACGTCCGAGCACTGACCTGCATCTCCCTTCGCGAACGCTGCAAACCTATTCTTTTCTGCCTTAACGGCAAGCAGCCTTTTGTACCAATCAAATGTGAGAATGATCAGACAAGCCGGAACAATTTACCCGGATTGAAGATATTGTCGGGATCGAGCGACGTTTTGATGGCGCGCATCACATCCAGTGCATTGCCGGCCTCTTCGGCGAGAAAACTCATCTTGCCCTGGCCGATGCCGTGTTCGCCGGTGCACGTGCCGTCCATGGCAATGGCGCGGCGGTTGAGGCGGGCGACAAAGGCTTCCGTCTTCGCGACGCTTTCGGCATCCTTGCCATCGAACAGAATAAGCACGTGGAAGTTCCCGTCACCCGCATGGCCGACGATCGGCGCGAGAAAGCCGTTCTCGGCAATATCCCGCTGCGTTTCCACCACGCAATCGGCCAGCCGCGAGATCGGCACGCAAACGTCGGTGGAGAGACCATCAAGATGCGGCGCAAGCGCGCGCGACGCCCAATAGGCATCGTGACGCGCCTTCCAGAGCTTGGCGCGCTCGGCAGCATCGCCCGTCCAGCGAAAGTCGACGCTGCCGCATTCCGCTGCGATCTCGGCGAACTGCTGCGATTGCAGCGCCGCCGTCTCTTCCGTGCCGTGGAACTCCACGAAGAGCGTCGGCTTCTCCGCATAGTTCAGGCCGGAATAGGCGTTGCAGGCGCGCACCTGCACCTCATCAAGCAATTCAATGCGGGCGACCGGAACGCCCATCTGGATCGTCATGATGACGGCGTCGCAGGCAGCCTTGATACTGTCGAAGGTGCAGACACCGCCCACGATCTTTTCCGGGATACCCTGTAACCGCAGCGTCACGGACGTTATCACGCCAAGTGTGCCTTCAGCGCCGACAAAGAGCCGTGTCAGATCGTAGCCCGCAGAAGACTTGCGGGCGCGGCGCGCCGTGCGGATTTCCTCGCCATTGGCTACGACGGCGGTGACCGCGAGCACATTGTCTTTCATCGTGCCATAACGCACGGCATTGGTGCCGGAAGCGCGTGTCGAAGCCATGCCGCCGATCGAGGCATTCGCGCCCGGATCGATCGGGAAGAAAAGGCCTGTATCGCGCAGATAGACATTGAGGTCCTCGCGCGTCACGCCCGGCTCCACCGTCACGTCAAGATCTTCGGCATTCACCTCAATGATACGATTCATCCGGCTGAAATCGATGCAGATTCCGCCGTTCGGCGCATTCACCTGCCCTTCCAGCGAAGACCCGGTCCCGAAGGGAATGACGGGAACCTTATAGTGCGCGCAGGCCTTCACCACAGCCTTCACATCATCGGCGCTCTCGGCAAAGACGACGCCGTCTGGCGCCTGCAGGGTCAAATAGGTGGTGGTGTGGCCGTGCTGCTCGCGAAACGCCTGGCCGGTCTGGACTTTCTCGCCCAGCTGCTGCTTCAGCACCGCGAGCGCAGACGCGATACCTTCTTCGTTCCGTTTACCCGCCACCACATCCTTCAGCGCCATCGTCCGTCTCCGCCGCAACATCCGCCCGTAACGGATTCGAACCGTTACGAAATTTCGTCAGGTGGTATGGGATAAGGTCAGCGCTTTGTCCAGCATCGCGATTGCACTGCTTGTGGTTTGGCGTCGATCCTATTCCGCGGCAAGCAACGGCTTGTCCTCCTCCAGCGCCTTGCGGCGGGCGGCAAGTTCCAGCTCGCGATGCAGACGAATTTCCTCATCCGCCTGCGGTTTGGCGAAACGGGCGATCAGGAGATAGGAAACCGGCGTGATATAAAGCGTCACCAGCGTCGCAAAACCCAGACCGCCGACGATGACCCAGCCAAGTGCGATACGTGCTTCCGCGCCGGCCCCTTGGGCAAGCACGAGCGGCACGCCGCCGAGAATGGTGGCGATCATCGTCATCATGACCGGGCGCAGACGGATGCTGGTGGCCTTTTCGATAGCCTCGCGCACGGTTGCTCCCTGATCGCGCAGATGGTTGGCGAATTCGACGATAAGGATACCGTTCTTCGCCATCACCCCGACGAGCAGCACGAGGCCGATCTGGCTGTAGACGTTGAGGCTGGAGCCGGTGACGAGCAGCGCGATGACGGCGCAGGCAAGGCCGAGCGGCACCGTCGACATGATGATGATCGAACTCAGCACGCTTTCAAACTGCGCAGCAAGCACCAGGAAGATGATGGCGATCGCAAAACCGAAGGTCAGCAGCATGCCGCTCGAATTTTCCTCCAGCGTGGCCGCCTCGCCAAGCGGCAGCAGACGCGCGCCGGGCGGCATCACGGATTGCGCCAGTTCGTTGACTTTTTGCAGGGCCTGACCGAGCGAAACGCCGTCCTTCAGGTTAGCGGTAAAGCCAACAGAGGGGAGTTGCTGTTCGCGATTAAGCTGCGGCGCCACCGCATTCTCCTTGAGCGAGGCGATGACCGACATTGGCACGATCTTGCCGTCACCCGTTTTTAGGAACACGTTTTCAAGATCGGTGGGATCGTTGATCGGTCGGGTGGAAGACAAGAGCCTGACCGGGATGGCATCGCCATCCACGAAGACGTCAACGATCGAGCGACCTTCCAATAGAGATTGCATCGCGCGCGACAGGCCGGTGATGTCGATGCCAAGATCAGAGGCGCGCTCGCGGTCGATGGACACGGAGAGCTGCGCCTGATTGGGCTCGTTGTCGAAGCGCGGCGTGTCGAACAGACCGCTCTCTTCCATCGAAAGCAACAGCTTCTGCGTCGCCTCCGTCAGCGCCGCGTAATTGCTGCCGACCATTGCCATCTGCAAGCCATTGCCGGCGCCGCGGATGCGAAGGCTGTTCGGCTGCATGGCATTGCCGCGCAAGGCCGGAACCTTGTTGGCGGCGGATGTGACGTCAGCGGCGATCTGGTTCTGCGTGCGCTCGCGATCCGCCCAGGGAGCGAGCGTCAGTACCATGAAGCCAGTATTGGACGAGCCGTTCATGCCGGTGATGGAGTAGATGTTGCGGATTTCCCCGCTGTCGCGCAGCGGCTGCAGGTTTTCCTCGATACGTTGCAGCTGGTCGCGCGTATATTCGAGGCTCACGCCCTGCGGCGCGGTGACCCGCATCATGATAGAGGCGCGGTCCTCGCGCGGCGTCAGTTCGTTCTGGATCATGCCAAAGGCGATCCATGACAGCCCGGAAAAGATCACGGCAACGACGATGACGATCAGCGGGTTATTGAGGCAGGCGGACAGCGTCGATTTATACGTCGCAGCGAAAACATTGCCAAACCACGCAAGCGGCCCGGTCGGCTCCTTCAGCCCCTCCTTCAGCATGCGCGAGGCGAGCATCGGGCAGAGAGTCAAAGCCACGATGGAGGACAGGCCCACCGCAAAGGCCAGCACGAAACCGAACTCGCGGAACAGGCCGCCAAGCTGGCCCGGCAGGAAGGAGAGCGGGATGAAGACGGCGGCTAGCGTCGCGGTCGTCGCTATGACGGCAAAAAAGACCTCCTGCGTGCCGAGAACGGCAGCCGCGCGCGGTCCCATGCCTTCCGCCCGGCGGCGTACGATGTTTTCCAGCACTACGATCGCATCGTCAACGACGAGGCCGGTCGCAAGCACGATGGCAAGCAACGTCAGAATATTGACCGAAAAGCCGACCATATAGATGGCGATGATCGTGCCGATCAGCGCAACCGGCATGGTGATCGCCGGAATGAGCGTCGCGCGCCAATCGCGCAGAAAGAGATAGAGTACCACAACGACGATGACCGCCGAAAGCCCGAGCGCGATCTCCACCTCATGCAGCGCACCCTCGATGAACACCGCATCGTCGCTGGTCACCACGATGCGCGTTCCCTCGGGCAGATTGGCCGACATCGTTTCGACCGCAGCCTTCACGCCGGTGGAAATGTTGAGCGTGTTGGACTGCGCCTGGCGAATGACGCCAAGACCGACGCCCTGTACGCCATTGGAGCGCAGCGACGTCGATTCGTCATCCGCGCCAAGCATGACGGTCGCGACGTCGCGAAGGCGGATATTGTCCTTGATGAGGAGATTGGAGAAGTCCTCGGGTTTCGTCAGGCTCGCCGTGGCGCGCACGACGATATCCTGCGTCGCGCTTTTCAGCGATCCCGCAGGCACATCGAGAGCGGCGCTGGCGAGCGCATTGGAAACATCCGTGACGGTCAGACCACGGCTGGCAAGCGCCGCCTGATTGAGATCGACGCGGAAAACCTTTTCCTGATCGCCATAAAGCTCCACATCGGCGACACCATCGACAGCGGCTAGACGGTCGATAATTTCGTCATCCACCAGTTTGGTCAGGTCTTCCATGCTGAGCGTGGATGAGGTGACCGCAAGACGCATGATGGGCTGGCTGTCTGAATCCGCCTTGATGATCTGCGGCTCGTCGGCATCGTCAGGCAACTGGTTGGTCACACGGCCGATGGCATCGCGCACATCATTGGCCGCGACGGCCATATCGACGTTGTCCCCAAATTCCATCGTGACGCGGCTGGTGCCGAACTGCGAATTGGACGAGATGGATTTGACGCCACTGACGCGGGCAACCGCCCCTTCAATCGTCTGCGTCACTTCCTGGTCGATGGTCTCAGGCGCCGCCCCCTCATAGGTCGTCCTGACGCTGATCGTCGGCCTGTCGACATCCGGCAGTTCGCGCACCTCAACACCCACAAGGGCTGCAAGCCCGGCGACAACCAGAAGCGTGTTAAGGACAGCCGCAAGGATGGGCCGGCGCACGAAAAGCGCGGTAAAGGCAAGCTTGGAGTCCTGACCGGAGGGCGACTGCGTCATTGGCTGGCAACCTCCTCAGCCTTCGGCGCATTACCGATGCGGACAGCGCCGCCTTCCCTGACGCGCTGCAATCCTTCAATGACAACAGGCTCGCCTTCCGCCAGCTGGGCTTTCACCAGTACCGCGTCCGGGTTGCGCTGCACGATCTGCACCCGCACCTTGCTCGACTTGTTGTCTACGACACGCCAGACATAGGAGCCTTCCGCGTCCCACTGCACTGCCAGCGGATCGACGGAGGCATAGGTCTCGCCGGCAAATCGCATCGTAACGCCGAAGGACATGCCAGCCCTCAGCTCGTCCTTCTCATTGCCGAACTTCGCACGGATACGAATGGTCCGGCTCGCCTCATCCACGCGGTTGTCGACCGCCTCGACCTCGCCGGTGAAGGTTTCGCCGGGCCGCGAAATGGACGTTGCCTCAACCGGCATACCGATCTTGATCGCCGTCGCAAAACGCTCCGGCGCCCAGAAATTGACGAGAATTTCGGACCGGTCATCGATGCTGACGATGGTGGACTGTGTCGTGACGTTATCACCGATATTGGCGGCAACGATGCCAGCAACGCCATTGATCGGCGCCACGATATCGCGCCGCTTCAAATTGAGCTCCGCGGTGCTGAGCGCAAGCTTTGCAGCTTCCTCCGCGATCTGCGCATCAAGCACGTCGAGGCGGGCGACGGATTTCAGGTTCTTGTAGGAATTGGATTTTTCGACGGCACTGCGCAGCGCGACCTGGGCCTTGTCCCGTTCGATCAATTGTTCGTCGTCATCCAGACGCGCCAATACCTGGCCCTTCACCACACGCTGTCCCGATGAGGTGCGGATTTCCGCAAGCGTGCCAGAGACCTGCGGCATGACCACAACCGACTGGATCGCCTCGCCATTGCCGATCGCGTTCAGACGATCGTTGACGACGCCTCGCTTCACCGGGGCCGTCACCACGAGCGTGGCGTTGGAATTGCGGCGCGCACCGTTGCCGTTCTGGCCAGCCGATGGCCCTGCCGCCGCAACCTCAACGGCGCCGGGCGCGGATTTTGCAAGTCCGACGCTGGCGAGCACATTACGGGCCTCGGGCGAATAAAAGCCCCAGAGACAGAGCCCTGCCCCAACGACGGCCAGACTGACACCCACCTGTTTCCAGACCCGCATATAGTTCTCCGGTTGATCATCACAGCATAAATCGCCCCTTGAATCATAGACTTCGGGACGTCCGCAGTATTCATGCTTGCCAGAAACGAGGCAACGCACAAATCCGTTTCTTACGTATTTGTAATTTGTAATGGATTTTCGGTGAAAGCGCGACCGCGACCAATATTATCGCAAATATTCTGAAGCCCGGTAATCTGTCCGGGAGGAAACGAGCCGGAGGAAGCCATGAGCACTGTCATGAAAACACAAAATCCAGAAGCCGATCCGCGTGTGAAAGCGGTCTTCGATGATATCCGGACCACCCGCAAATCGGATTTCATCAACAATATGTGGCTGTATCTCGCCTTTGACCCCGATCTCCTGGAAAAGACATGGGCCGAGGTCAAGGCGGTGATGGCGACACCTTCGGCGCTCGACCCGATCGTGAAGGAAATGCTTTACATTGCAGTATCCGTCACCAATGGCTGCTCCTACTGTGCCCACTCCCACACCGCGGCCGCAAAAGCCAAGGGAATGACAAACGAACAGCATGCCGATCTGATGCGGGTGATCGCGCTTGCCGGCAAGACCAACCAGCTTGCGGTAGCCCTGCAAGTGCCCGTCGATGCCGCTTTTGATGCTGACCAGAGTGCATGAACCCGAAATAATGCCTTGGAATAGGCGTTTTGAGCGGTGATACCGGAATAAAAGCAGAACGCGGTTCTGGCCTTTACATCCCGAATCACTACATTGGGCCGCATGAGCAACAGTTTTGACGATATGCCGTTCTTCGATGAGGAACCCGTGGCACCGCGCAGGGCGACGAACAATGCCCCGTCGGAAAACGGCGGCGGGCTTGGAATTGCCGCCCGCGCCATGGCCGCCCGTGATCAGACGCGTGCCGCGCCAGATTATCTTTCCGGCCTCAACCCGGAACAGCGCGAAGCGGTTGAAACGCTTGACGGCCCGGTTCTCGTCCTCGCGGGCGCCGGCACCGGCAAGACCCGTGTTCTGACAACCCGCATCGCCCATATTCTCGCGACCGGCCGTGCCTATCCGAGCCAGATCCTCGCCGTGACCTTCACCAACAAGGCCGCACGCGAGATGAAGGAACGCATCGGCGTTCTCGTCGGCGGCGCGGTCGAGGGCATGCCCTGGCTCGGCACGTTCCACTCCATCGGCGTCAAGCTTCTGCGTCGTCACGCCGAACTCGTCGGCCTGAAGTCGGATTTCACCATTCTCGATACGGATGACGTGGTGCGGCTGATCAAGCAGCTCATCCAGGCCGAAGGTCTCGATGATAAGCGCTGGCCGGCCAAACAGTTCGCCGGCATGATCGACGGCTGGAAGAACAAGGGCCTGACGCCGCCGGATATTCCTGAAGGAGATAGCCGCGCCTTCGCAAACGGCAAAGGCCGCGAACTGTACACCGCCTATCAGAACCGGCTGAAAACGCTGAACGCCTGCGACTTCGGCGACCTGCTGCTGCACCCGATCAGCATCTTCCGCCGGAACACCGACATTCTGAAGGAGTATCACCAGAAGTTCCGATACATTCTGGTGGACGAATATCAGGACACCAACACGGCGCAATATATGTGGCTGCGGCTCTTGGCCCAGCGCGCCAAGGGCGAGCCGCAAAACGTCTGCTGTGTGGGTGACGACGACCAGTCGATCTATGGCTGGCGCGGCGCGGAAGTGGACAACATCCTGCGTTTCGACAAGGATTTCCCCGGCGCCAAGGTCATCAAGCTCGAACGCAATTATCGTTCAACCGAGCATATTCTCGGTGCGGCCGGCCATCTCATCGCCCATAATGAGGGCCGTCTCGGCAAGACGCTGTTTACCGAACGCAGCAGCCCTGACGATGAAAAGGTCGTGGTGCATGCGGCCTGGGATTCCGAGGAGGAAGCCCGCGCCGTCGGCGAAGAGATCGAGCAGCTTCAGCGCAAAGGTAACATGCTGAACGACATGGCGATCCTTGTCCGCGCCTCCTTCCAGATGCGCGAATTCGAAGACCGGTTCGTCACGCTCGGCCTCAATTACCGCGTCATCGGCGGTCCGCGCTTTTATGAGCGCCTCGAAATCCGCGATGCCATGGCCTATTTCCGCCTCGTCTGCCAGCCGGCCGACGATCTCGCCTTCGAGCGGATCGTCAACACACCGAAACGCGGTCTGGGCGATACGACGATCCGCAATCTGCACGACTATGCGCGCGCGCGTGACATTCCGATGCTGGCCGCGGCCGCCGACATCATCGAGACCGACGAGCTGAAACCGAAGGCGCGCAAGGCGCTGTTCGATGTGGTGCAGGATTTCCGCCGCTGGCAGGGTCTCCTCGAAAACACCGAACACACCACGCTTGCCGAGCAGATCCTCGACGAAAGCGGCTATACCGCCATGTGGCAGGCCGACAAGACGGCCGAAGCGCCAGGACGGCTCGAAAACCTCAAGGAACTCATCCGCTCGATGGAAGCCTTTGAAAGCATGCGCGGTTTCCTCGAGCATGTCGCACTCGTCATGGATGCCGAGCAGAACGAAAACCTCGATGCCGTCTCCATCATGACGCTCCATTCCGCCAAGGGTCTGGAATTCGACACCGTCTTCCTGCCCGGCTGGGAAGAAGGCCTGTTTCCGCACCAGCGGGCGCTGGACGAAGGCGGACGCTCCGGTCTTGAGGAAGAACGTCGTCTTGCCTATGTCGGCATCACCCGTGCCAAGAAACTCTGCCATATCTGGTTCGTCTCGAACCGCCGCATTCACGGGCTGTGGCAATCCACCCTGCCCTCGCGGTTCCTGGACGAGCTGCCGTCCGCCCATGTGGACGTTGCAGCATCCGACAGCAGTTACGGCGGATATGGCGGGCGCGGCGGCTACGGCCAGTCGCGTTTCGACAAGGCCGATCCCTTCGCCAACACCTATTCCACCCCCGGCTGGAAACGTGCGCAGCAGAACCGCAGCGACGCCACCCGCGACAACTGGGGCACACGCTCCGGCCACGCGGTGGAGCGCATCGGCTACGGCGAAAGCGGCCCCCGTACCCGCACCATCGACGGGGAACTGGTGGCGAAATCCGTCGCTGACACGCCGTCAAAATTCTTCGTGGGCGACCGCGTGTTCCATATCAAGTTTGGCAACGGCAATATCGCCGCCATCGAGGGGAACAAGCTCACGATCGACTTCGACCGCGCCGGCCAGAAGCGCGTGCTGGATGGATTTGTGGAAAAGGTTTGATTCGACAACTATGAGTGCCCGCAGACCTCTTTTTCCGTAGCCCAGGTCATGCCGTTGCAATAAAGGAGTTGCATTGGGATGTGGAGAACGGGTGAGGACTGCCTTGCATATATTACCGAAGAGCCAGCGCAAGCTTGCGGTTTTCCTGATCAACATGGACAGCGCCACAAAGCGCCTTGCCGACATGAATGCGCGTCTCGATGCGTTAGGCCTCGAGGCCGAACGCGTTCCCGGCGTCAACGGCAGGGAACTGAACTATCCCATTCCGGAGTTCAGTGAACTCTCTTACATGCTGATGCATGGCCGCCGCACCTCTCCGCCCGAGATCGGCTGCTATTTGAGCCATGTTGCCTGCGCCAACCGGTTTATGAACGGTGACGCGGACATAGCGCTGATCCTCGAAGACGACGTGGTCTTCGACGGGGATTTTCTGGATGCCATTGATGAGGCCGTGCTGAACGGCCGGGAATGGGACATTCTGCGGCTCACTACGGTCAGCAATGGCCGGAAATTCGCGTTTCGACGTCTGTCCAACGGCCGTTCTCTGGCAATTGCCCTCACACGAGAAAAAGGATCGGGCGCCTATCTCGTCAACCGCCGGGCCGGAAAGTGGATCGCCAATCTCATTCCTATGCGGCTCGCCTACGACATCGCCTTCGACCTTGAATATCTCGCTGGCCTTAAGTCCGCCTTCATCTACCCGCTTTGCGCGACGCAGGATGCCGATGGCGAGAGCCAGATACAGAACAATCTTCGCATCTACCGCCTGCCCCGCTGGCGTTACTTCACCGTTTTGCCCTATCGCGCTTACCTTGAAACCACCCGTTTCCTGCTGCGCGGTTTCCGATTGCTTGTGGCGAAGGCAACGGTAGCGTTACAGCGGGACAAGCGCAAAACACTGGCTGCCGGGCACTGAACGCCCGGCTCACGTTTCGCCAGGCGTAAAGCCGATCAGATAAACTGCCGCGACGACGGCTGCGAGAATGAAAATCGAGATGACGAAAATCGTCATCCTGTTCAATGGCTTGCGAGTCGTTTTCTTCATGCCGGAATAATGCGGCGGGACAGACCTGGTTCCATGGCCTTTGATCCATCTTGCCCGATGGGCGTGCAGTCAGGCGGTGGCGTCCGCGCTCGGCAGTCGGTGTGACAGGTAATCATCCATCTGCGCCATCGCCTCCTGTCGCGAAAGGCCGCCGGACTGCAAGCCAGACCGAAGCCATAACCCGTCGATCAGCGTGGTGATCCCCAGTGCTATCGGTTCGACGTCCTCCTCAGATACGAGATGCCGCAATGCGGAGAGCAGATTCGACCGCATGCGCGCATGGATCACCTTTTGGATCCGCGCAAGCTGCGGCTCACGGGGAACCTCGGCGCACAGCGAAAGCCAGGCATGGCAGATCGACGGCTGAAAGAAGCTCTCGTCGAAATTCGCATCGATAATTGCCTGCAATCTCTCCCGCGCGCTTGTGGCGCGATTGAGCCGTGCCACGACCACCTCCGCCAGCTTCACATTGGCTTCGCGCATAGCATGCTCGAAAAGCTCCTGCTTGCTTGCAAAATAATGCAGCACGATGCCTTTGGAGGCGCCCGCCTGCGCCGCAACCCGCTCTAGAGTTGCCCCCGCCATTCCCTCTCTCTGCAACACTTCGAATGCTGCCCGTCTTAGCTCAGCCCGGCGAATATCGCTTATTTTAGTGAGTCGCATTTCAGTCTCCTTACAGAGACACATTGACAAATTTTCCGAAAAGATCAATTATTGTCCCACGGGTCAATTTAATGACCTATAAGGCAAAGGATTGACTGATGGGACGGTTTAGGACGGTTCTTTCCGCGACAGCATTGATGATATCTGGCGCAAGCGCGGCTTTCTCAGCCGACCCCGAAACCTGTCGGGTCGTTCGCATGGCGGAACCGGGCTGGAACGACCTTGCATTCACCACCGGCATCGCCTCGACACTGCTAAAGGCGCTACACTACCAGCCGCAAAGCCAGTTGCTCGGCATCGACGTCATCTACACCAGCCTTAAAAGCAAAGACCTCGACGTCTTCCTCGGCTATTGGGATCCGGCGATGGTCAATTATTACAAGCCCTACAAGGAAGACGGTTCGGTCGAAAAAGTCCGCACCAACCTTGTGGGCGCCAAATATACCTTTGCCGTGCCGACGTATGTGTGGGAGGCCGGGGTCAAGGACTTTTCCGACCTGCAGAAGTTCGCCGACAAGTTCGACAGGAAACTCTATGGCATCGAGCCCGGCTCGAACCAGTTGATGCTGAACGCCGTCAATGACCCGTCGCTCGGCCTGAAGGACTGGGAGGTCGTCGAATCCAGCGAACAGGGCATGCTTTCCCAAGTCGCGCGCTTCAGCCGCAACAAGACGTTCATCGTTTTCCAGGGATGGGCGCCCCACCCGATGAACAGCAAGTTCGACATCAAATATCTCACTGGCGGCGACAAGTTTTATGGACCCAACTTCGGTGCTGCCACCGTCGATACGCAAGTCCGCGAGGGTTATGGGCAGCAATGTCCGAATGTCGTGGCACTGCTGCAAAACCTCGAATTCGACGTCGATTTCGAAAACAAGGGCATGGACCTGATCATGAACGGCGGCCTGTCGCCGGAAGACGCGGCGCTGCAAGCCATTAAAGCGGAGCCGCAGCGGCTTGAGAAATGGCTGAAAGACGTCTCCACCGCCGATGGGCAGAACGGGTTCTCAGCGGTAAAGGCGGAGCTTGGGCTATGACGGCGTTGTCTTTGGATCACTGGGAAGATCGCAAGCGCTATATCGACCTGCCGCGCAAACGGCAAATGGCGTTCATCGATACAGAAGGCCCCGGGCCCGTGCTGCTGATGTTGCACGGCTTTTCCGACACCAGCCGCAGCTTTTCGATGCTGGAGCCCTACTTGCAAGAGTACCGGCTGATTGTTCCGGATTTGCCCGGACATGGGTCATCCTCCATCGGACATGGTTTTCACGTCGCCGACTTCGCGGAAACCATCGACCGTTTCCTGACCCTTATGGGCATCTCTCGGCTGTTTCTGCTGGGCCACTCCCTCGGAGCGATGACAGCAATTGAGCTGGCGGCCCGCCGTTCCTGCTCCGTCCGTGCGATGGGGCTGATTTCCGGCACGCTGGAGCCGGATTTTGGCTCTGAAAGCACGCTCACCCAGGATATCCTCGCCTTGCGCGACCCGATCAAGCCGACGGGCGGCTTCCTGCGCGACTGGTATTTCTGCAACCATCCAGTCAACGAGGATTTTCTCGGCAGAATGAAGCATGACGCGGCTAACATGCCGGCGGAAATCTGGCATGGCGTCGTGAAAGCCTTCGCAGAAACGAACCTGCGCCACAGTGCTTCCAAGATAGATAGTCCCGTGCTCTGCATTTCCGGCTCGGAAGACCCGCTCTTTGACGAATCTCACAGACAGCAACTTGCCGAGGCCTTTCCCACGGCGCAGTCGGTGACGCTGCCGGGGCAAGGACACAATCCACACTGGGAAGATCCACGCTGCGTGTCGACTTTGGTCACAGAGTTCTTCGCGGAAGTAATGATGCAAGCCGGCGCGCGCATCAGCACCCAGACGTCCATTGGAGATCGCTGATCGCTTTAACGGACCCCTGTAACCCGAGAATTCGATTTCGCTTCCGGCACCGATAGGATAACGCTTCACAGCGCAATCAAAATTCGGCCGCCATGACAGACACGCCCCATCCACGCCTCAATCCGCTGCACCTCGCCGCTGCCTTTGCCAGCGGCTGTCTTCTGACATTGATGGTCCATTTTAACGGCCAGCTCGCCCACTACGGCAGCGCCCTGTTTTCGTCCTGGACCGCACACGGCACCGGGACGGTGGCAGCACTGATCTATCTCGCCGTCATGCGACCAAAGAAAGACAGGACAGCTCCGGAAAAACCGAAAGCGCCGCTATGGGCCTATTGCGGCGGGGTGGTCGGCGCGGCCATCGTCATTCTCACCTCCACGACCGTCAATTCGCCGCTGGCGCTATCAGGCACCATTGCGCTTGGCCTTGGAGGACAGGTGATATTCAGTCTGCTCGCCGATCTTTTCGGCCTTTTCGGCCTGCCGAAAAGGAGGCCGGACCTGCGGGACCTGGCCGCCGTGGCGCTCATCCTCTGCGGCAGCGCCCTAATCATCCTTGTCGGGAGAGCCGCATGATTGTCTGGATCGCAATGGCCTTTGCCGGCGGCGTCTTCGTCGCGCTCAGCCGCCAGATCAACGGCCGCCTCAGCCTCTCCAATTCGCCGCTGATCGCCTCCTTCTGGAACCACATTGTGGGTTTCGGCGTCCTGACCGTTATCGGGCTTGCCGTCGGCGGTCTCATTCCGCCGGGCGCGGCGGACGCGCCCTGGCTTGCCTATATTGGCGGCCCGATCGGTGTCGTTTTCATCGCTTCAGGAAGCTGGCTCATCCCCCGCATCGGTGCGGTCAATACTGCCCTTCTCGTCATCAGCGGGCAAATGGTGTCAGGCGTGGTTCTCGATTTTTTCAGCGAGCACCCGCCGAAAATCTGGGCCTCTACACTGGGAATCCTGCTTATCCTTGCCGGCATGGTGCTGACGCAACGGCGTCGCTGAAACCAAAACCCGATCAGGAATCCTTGCCACGCGAGAACATGCCGAACAGGGTCTTTCCGCCGCTCTTGCCGCCGCTGCTTGCCAGTGTCGGACGGTTACCGTTCAGCTTCGGCACAACCACCATGCGCTTGACTTCGCCGCGCTTGAAGGCAGCTAGGAAGCGCGAATAGTCGCGGAACACCACGCAGCCGTTCGATTCACCGCGTTTCGCGAGCATATAGGTATGGGCAAGAAGACCGTCGCGGCCGTGCGGATTGACACCGTTTTCCGGCGTCAGGCGAATGGCTTCGACACCGTGGAAGCGCGCTTCGCGCATCGTCAGTCGATAGCTGGAAGGCGGCGTCGAGCCGCGCATCTTCACATGCACATAGTCGGGATTGTCACGCATCTTGCCGATGCCAGAATGGGCTTCCAGCTTTTCGCCATTCGGCATGTGCACGACACCGGAGGAGATATCGTAGATGGCGGTGCCATTCCCGCGGTCCGGCCACGGAACGGCATCCATCTTGCTTGGCTCGCGCATCGGATTATCAGGCTTTGCAAAGGCGAGCATGGCGCCCGTGCTCTGCTTTGGCGGCGCGGGCGCGCGCAGCGGAACCGGCGCATCGAAAGCAGGAGCGGAAGCGACGGCCGGAACATCAGCCTTGGATGGCGTGGCGGGACGCGGCGACGGCTCAACGGCCTCGGCGCTCGCAACTTCAGGCCGGAAACTCGGCAGCGGCACATCGTCCGGAAGCAGACTGCTTGCTTCTTCCTCGATCTGCGGTCGCGCCAGCGCCACTTCAAATGCGGGATGCTGGGGGACGGTGCTCTGATAGGCCACGTCCGAGGTGCGGCCCAAAGCGGAATCAACGATTGCCGATGGCTTCAGGGCGGCAAGTTCCTTTACCGTCACCTGCCCCTTGGCATTGGCAGCCGCACCAAAACGCTCGCCGAATTCCTTCGCGCCAATTTCAGGCATGATGCCGGCAAGGCGAACCGCTTTTTGCTGGACGTGGTTATGATCGCTCAACCGGGAAAACTTGCGCACGTGAATATCGCGTGCAGTCGCGTGTGCGATCGCGGTTTCGGCTGAATCGAGTTTGGCGACCAGCGTCTTTTCAAATTGCCCCACGCCATGCGAGGCAGCCGCCATGCTGTGCAGCGAGGCAAAGGCCGCGACGGCAAACAGTCCGGCAAAAACGCCGCCGCCGAGGAGCGCGGACATGCGCCCGTGCGAAGAGGATTTGCCTCTCTTGGCGGAAGACGAACCGGCAAAGCCGGCATCATTATAGGCCGCAGCAGAAAACGCCATGATACTCGTTACTCGAACCGTTCACGCACATCCGGTCGATGCCGGAGGGACTTTGGGACATCCGAAGAGCCGGTGGACACCACGCCGCTTTCGGAACTGACTGGTTCGAAGCATGCCGAATTATGGTAACCAAAGTGTTTACGAGTCCCTGCAAAAATATTTCGTTAAGGTCTGCGCATCGTAAGGCGAAGGCAAAACAATGACTTGCGCGGGTACAGCGTGCATCCGCACTGCATCGTCCCGGGAAATGCCCTTGTAAGGGCTGTCATCGGCCTGGAAAATTTCCGTCGCCACATCGTCAGGTAAATTCCGACTTGGCCGGAAATTTGCTGCAAATGCGGCAGGACTGCGACATGGCAAGCCACCGTGCGTTCAATGTCCTCTGCACGACAGGTCGAAAATGACTTGATCCGCCAAAGCCGGCTTGGCATCCTTTAAAAAAACGGGAGGCCATCATGAAGGCGCTGCTGCTCATCGACATACAAAACGGGTTCTGCCCGGGCGGCAATCTGGCGGTTGCCGATGGAGACAAGGTCGTGCCCATTGCCAATGCGCTGATCGACAATGGCGGCTATGATCTCATCGTCGCCTCGCAGGACTGGCACCCGGAAAATCACGGCAGCTTCGCCTCGCAGCATCCCGGCAAGAAACCGTTCGATATGGGAGAGCTCTCCGGCAAGCCGCAGATGATGTGGCCGGACCATTGCGTGCAAGGCACGCCCGACGCCGAATTTCATGCCGACCTGAAAACGGAAGCCTTCGATTACATCCAGCAGAAGGGCGAGAACCCCGCAATCGACAGCTACTCCGCTTTCCGCGACAACGATCAGGTGGCCACAACCGGCCTTTCCGACAATCTGACGCGCCAGGGCGTGACACAACTCGACATCTGCGGCCTTGCAACCGATTACTGCGTCAGTTTTTCCGTACTCGATGCGCTGGAGATGCTGCCCGGCGTCAAGGTCCGTTTTATCGAGGACGCCAGCCGCGGCATCGATCCGCAGGGTATCAAGGCCGCGATTACGACGATGCGGGAAAAAGGTGCGACGATTCTGAAAAGCGGCGACATTCTGGACGACTAAAGCATTTCTATCCGAAGTGAAAACGCTTCGGCGTCGGACAATGCGGCAATAACAAAAGGCTAAAGCATTTTCGGTGATTCCATGGTCACAGGAAATGCTCTAGATCAGCGAGGCTTGGCCTTCTCGAGCACGTCGATATCTCCGGCCGCGTCATCAAGCCGTCTCAAGATCGCCGTCTGGGCATCGCGAAGCCCCTGATTGTAGAAAACATATCCGATTTCTTCGGCCAGAAAATCGACGAAGATTTCCGCCTGCAGGAGCCCGAGTTCGGCTTCGGCCTCACGGGCAAGATAAGCCCTGATACGAGCGGCCAGATCGGCCTTTTCCTGCTTTTCCAGCATCGATTTTCCACTGTCTGTCATCTGGGATCCGCGTGAAGACCCGGCGCGAAGCCGGTGGATATTGCCCTCCACAGCAAGCGTTACCGTAACGGAAGCTTCAAGTTAATCAATCGATCCATTCACGCAATTCGTTTGCCAGTCGGACAGGACGGCGATAGAGCGGCGGCAAGGAGTTTCCAAACATGTCTAATTTAGATTTCCGAGAGGGATTGAGGAGCGGGTTCCCGATCGCCCTCTCCGCCGCCCCCTTCGGCGCACTGTTTGGCGCAGTCGCCGCCGACAACGGTCTCAGCATCACCGAAGCCACGATCATGAGCGGCACCGTTTATGCCGGCGCGAGCCAGCTCGTGGGTATCGAACTTTTCGGCCAGAAGGTTGCGCCCTGGCTGATCGTTCTTTCGGTCTTCGCGGTCAATTTCCGCCACATCCTCTATTCGGCCGCCATTGCCAGAATGATCTCGAACTGGTCGTTTTTGCAGAAGGCGACCGGCTTCTTTGTCCTTGTCGATCCGCAATTCGCCGAATCTGTGCGGAAATACGAGAATACCGGCCGAGTGGATTTTTCCTGGTATATGGGCTTCGCGGCCCCGATTTACCTGCTTTGGCTTGCCATGACCGTTGTCGGCGCATCGCTTGGCAACCTCGTCGGGGAGCCGAACGCCATCGGTCTTGATGTGCTGTTGCCGATCTATTTCATGGGCATGGTCCTGAGCTTCCGCCAGCGTCAGAATTTTTATCCGGTGATGCTGGCGAGCGCTGTTGGCGCGACGGTGGCCTACCACTTTGTCGGCTCGCCCTGGCATGTGAGCCTTGGTGCGGTGGCCGGCATCCTTGTCGCGGTCATCTATCCGCCGAAGCCGAGCGAGACGTTGAGTGCCGAGAACGGGGTGGACGCGCCATGAGTGACATGTTGCACGGCGATACCCTCTTCCTGATCGCGCTTGCCGCCATCGCCACTTATCTCACCCGCGTTGGTGGCTACGTGCTGATGACACGAATGAAATCGATCCCACCACGCATGGAGGCGGGATTAAACGCGGTGCCGGTTGCGGTCCTGACCACGCTTGTCGCACCCGCCTTTTTCGAAGGCGGATACGAGGTAAAGATCGGCATGGTAGCAGCCCTTCTGGTCTGCCTGCGCTTTCCTGGCCTGACGATGCTCGTCATCGGCTGGGCCATCGTCATTGCCATGAGGCATTTCGGGCTCTTTTAAACAGCCCGTTCAAGGGGCCTGGTTGCAGCAACCAGCCAAGCCTTCACCTCTTCATCCGTAATCAACGGCGAAAGCTTTTCCAGAACCCCCGCGTGATAGGCATTCAGCCAGTTGAGTTCTTCGTCGGTAAGGAGCGCCGTGACGATCAGCCTGCGGTCGATCGGGCACCAGGTCAGCGTCTCGAAGGAAAGCATCGGCTGGTCGCCGCCGGGTACGTCTTCAGCCTCGCGTACATAGATCAGGTTCTCGATGCGGATACCGAAGGCGCCGGGGCGGTAATAACCCGGCTCGTTCGACAGGATCATGCCATGCAGAAGCTCCTGTGTCGAAAGCCGCGAGATACGCTGCGGACCCTCATGCACGGAAAGATAAGAGCCGACGCCGTGGCCGGTGCCATGCGCATAATCCGCGCCTGCCTTCCATAGCGCGATGCGCGCCAGAGGATCGAGATCGCACCCGCGCGTTCCCTTCGGGAACCGTGCGGTGCTGATGCCGATCATCCCTTTCAGGACCAGTGTGAAGAAGCGCTTCTGTTCGTCCGGAACAGCACCGATCGCAACCGTGCGGGTGATATCGGTAGTGCCGTTGACGTATTGCGCACCCGAATCGACGAGGAACATCTCGCCGTCGGCGAGTGTCCGGTCTGTGTCCGTCGTCACGCGGTAATGGATGATGGCGGCGTGTTCGCCCGCACCGGAAATCGTGTCGAAAGAGACGTCCTTCAGCGGGTTCTGCAGGCCCTGCCCCACCTTGATGCGTGCTGCCTCCAAAGCCTTGACCGCAGCAATTTCGGTGACGCTGCCGGGCTGCTGACTGTCCAGCCAGCAGAGATAGCCGACCATGGCCGCTCCATCCTGCACATGCGCAGCGGCTGAACCGGCAAGCTCCGCCTTGTTCTTGCGCGCCCGCGGCAACCGCACCGGGTCGGCCTCTTCGACCAGCGTCCCTCCCGCCGCGGTGATGGCGCCGGTCAGCGCCACCGGCGTCAGATCGGGATCGATCATTACCCTGCCCTTGGCGCTGGCAATGGCATGCAGACGGTCGGCAATCGTCGAGGGCGGCAATTGGGTGGCAAGCTGCGCCAGATAGGCTTCGGCCTCGATGCCGGTTTTGCGCTTGTCGAGAAAGATATCTGCCCGGCCATCGGCGTAAACTATCGCGCGGGCAAGCGGATGCGGCGTGTGTGGCACGTCGTTTCCGCGAATGTTGAAAATCCAGGCGATGGAGGACGGGTCGGTGACGAGCAAGGCATCCGCGCCCTTCTCCGCAACCGTTTTAGCGAGCGCTGCGATCTTGTCCTTCGACAGCGTGCCAGTAAAAGCCTCCGGCTGGATGACAACGGGCTCCAGCGGCTCGGCCGGCCTGTTCTCCCAGAGAGCATCCAGTGGATTCTTTTCGACGAGCACCACGGAACCGCCCTTGCCGGCCAACGCCTTTTCAAGCCGTTTCAGCTCCGCACCGGTATGCAGCCATGGATCGATACCGAGTCGGAAACCCTTTGGCGCATGGTCAGCAAGCCAGACGGAAGGCGGCGCGCCCACGAGATCACCGCCGGTGAACACCGATTGATCGACCTGCGACGTGAGTTGGGTCGTGTAGCGGCCATCGACAAACACCACCGCCTGTGTGCGCGTCACCAGCGCCATGCCGGCAGAGCCGGTAAAGCCCGTCAGCCACGACAGGCGTTCGGCGCACTCAGGCACATATTCCCCCTGATATTCATCAGCGCGCGGCACGAGGAATCCGTCGATACCGAGTGTATCGAAACCGGCGCGCAGCGCCTCGACACGGGCCTTGCCAAATTGCGGCGCGGATTTGTTTTCGAAGGTCTGAAACATGGGCGTCTTTCGGGAAGTGTCATGACAAAAGCGGTCGATCGTATGAACAGACAAGCGGCCGGAAAGGACAATGCCATGCGGGTGAAGCCGGTTTCAAGCCATATATGACAGCGCAGGATACGGCGACAAATTGTGCATTCTGCGCGTCAAAAGTATTACTAAAGACATCGTGATATGTGATCTACGCATATCTACCGTGAGCATTCCCACCTAACCAAACAAAAACACATCGCTTATATCAAGGACAACACAGCGAGAGAGACACTCTCCTGGCAAACAAGGATTTGAAGCAATGGCAAAATCTTTCCTCCGCACCGCCTTCGATCGCGTCGTTGAAGCACGCGAGCGTCAGGTCAGCCGCCATGTCAACGCCGCCCTTCTGAACCTCGACGACAAGTCGCTCGAAGCGCTCGGCATGAACCGCGCCGATCTGCGTCGCAAGGCAAAGTCCAGCTACGTATTCTGATAACGTCGGGCGCGGCGATCCTCCCTCCACCGCCTCTGAACAGGAATACGTCGACCCGCTCGAGCAAGCTCCTCCCACGCTCGCGGGTTCCAGGCGGCGCGAAAGCGCCGCCTTTTCTTTTGCCGGTAAAGGCGTTGCCGAGAACTCAGTCCTTGCGCAGGTGGAGCGTTACCCAGCCATTACGCCAGATGGTGCGAATATGGGAAAGCCTTGCGCCATTATAGGCGGAGAGCACCTTCCAGCGCTGCGATGCCAGAATGCCGGAGAGAATCACGGTGCCGCCGGGTGCAAGATGCGTGACAAGCTGCGGCGCCATCTTGATAAGCGGCCGCGCCAGAATATTGGCGATGATGAGATCGAACGGCCCATGCTTGCGGAAGGCATCCGAATGAAAGCCCGGCGCTGTCTCCAGCGTCATACCGGAAACGATGCCATTCAGCCGCACATTTTCCTTCGCCACCTTCACCGCGACGGGGTCGATATCAGTCGCCAGCACGGGAATGGGACGCATCTTGCGCACGGCAATGGCGAGAACGCCGCTGCCGGTGCCGAGATCGAGCGCATTGCGCACGGTGCGCGCCCGCAGCACGTCCTCGATCATTTCAAGGCAGCCAGCCGTCGTGCCGTGATGGCCGGTGCCAAAGGCCTGGCCGGCCTCGATTTCAATCGCGAGATCGTTTGCCCGCACCTTGTCTCGATCATGAGCGCCGTGAACGATGAAACGGCCTGCCCGGACCGGCTTCAAACCTTCTAGCGATTTGGCGATCCAGTCGACATCGGGAACGATCTCCTTATCGATGACAAGGCCCGGAAAGGCGGGCGCAAGCAGCGTGCCGATGCGCTCACGAAATTCTTCTTCCTGCTCGGCCATCAGATAGACCGAGGCTTCCCAGATGTCGCGCTTCTCATCCACCTCGGTCGTGGCGATCGCAACGTCCTCTTCGCCGAAATAATCCGACATCAGATCGAGGATTTCACCGGCCTTGATTTCGGTCGTGGTGACGTAAAGTCGGATTTCGCTCACGGCAGGCTGCTTTCTCTGGCTTTGGCTGTTCAATCTGCCTTTGCCATAAAACTCTCGCCAGTCCAATAAGCGCGGCGCAATTATACCTTCACGCCCTTCAGAAGGTTCTGCAGCTTCTGCTCGGCAACATCAGGGTTTTCCCCGTAAGCAATTGTTCCCGCAAAGCGACCGTTGGCATCGAGCAAAATGACGGAGGCCGTATGATCCATGGTGTAATCGCCATTCGGATCCTTCTCGTCGACAGGCACCTTTTTGGCGTAGATGCGATAGCCTTTGAGCGTCTCTGCAATCTTGTCGGCAGGGCCGGTGATGCCGGTAATGCGCTTCGAGACGTTGGAGACATATTGCTGCATGATCTCGGGCGTATCACGCTCGGGATCGACGGAGACGAAGTAGGCCTGCAGCTTGTCGCCGGCCGGATCCACTTTCTCCATCCAGCCATTCAACTCAAACAGGGTCGTCGGGCAGACTTCGGGGCAATGGGTAAAGCCGAAGAACAGCGCTGTCGGCTTGCCCTGAAAAGCTTTTTCGGTGATTGGCGATCCATTTTGCGCCGTCAGTTCAAACGGCACGCCATAGGCCGTCTCCACCATCTGCTCACGGGTTTTCGTCATCTCGAGCGTCAGCCAGCTGACCACACCGGCGAGAACGACCACCACGGCCCACAATACGATACGAATATTCTTCATAGTCCAATCCTACCCCGAAAGCCTTGCATATCGCAGGCTACGCACTGATAGCGAATGGGGGCCATCGCAGCAATTCAACTGACCGTATTTTGGCCGACCGCGCTGATTTGTCACAAATCGCCGCCGGCGACTTCAGATGCACCAGGCGATGCCGCTCTGCAAGGCGGAGAGGAAGATGTCCGTTCCGTGCCGCACCCATCCCTCAAAGGCCAGAATTACGATGGCAAGCGAAGCCAAAGTGGCAAGACTTGCCAGAATAAACTTCAGCGGGTGAGAGACGAGCGTGTTCATGTGACGATGATAACCTGTTTCCACGGTCGCGAAAACCGCCAAAACACTGGGTTTCCACTATGCAAACCCGCAATTGTTAGGGAAAGTTTAAAATCTTGCTGCGCATGATGACCCCAGCGGTTTTCAAAGCCTCGACATGATGTCTCCCGGTTCATTTCCGGCACCGCATAAAGCTCAATCCTGCGCGGGCCTGTTAGAGCCATCAGAGGAAACCTGCCGTCATGTCCAACGCCATCAAGCAATCTGGCGCATATCTCGAAATCGTTTCCTTCCATCTGGGCGATCAGGAATTCTGCATCGACATCATGGCGATCCGCGAAATCCGCGGCTGGGCGCCGGTGACGCCGATGCCGCACACGCCGCCTTACGTCCTCGGCCTTATCAACCTGCGCGGCGCCGTCATTCCCGTCATCGACATGGCCGGGCGCCTCGGCATGAAAATGACCGAGCCTTCGGAGCGCTCGGCGATCATCGTTACCGATATCGGTGGCAAGCTGGTCGGACTTCTTGTGGAACAGGTCTCCGACATGATGACCATTCGCTCCGAAGACCTGCAGCCCGCGCCCGATATCATTCCGGAAGAACAGCGCAGCTTCTGCCGCGGCATCGTGGCGCTCGAAAAGAGCATGGTCTGCTTCCTGAACCTCGACACCGTCATTGCCGACGAGTTGGCGCGCGAAGCGGCTTGATCCAGGCATCTTTAACGAAATTGAGAGGGGCAGGCCTTACGGCTTGCCCTTTTGCCATGTGACCTGCTGATTATAAAGCGGCACCGTGGAAATCGCCATCTTGGCCGAACCGTCGGTCAGCTCCCGCGCATGCACCAGATAGATCAGCGTGTCATTGGCCTTGTCATAGACGCGGCTGACGACCAGTTTCTTCCAGACCAGCGACATACCCTGCCGGAAAACCTCTTCCCCGCCCTTCGACAGGTCGATATCGCCGATTTCCACCGGTCCCGTCTGGCTGCAGGAGATGGCGTTGTTGGAGGGATCTTCGAACCAGTTGCCGTTTTTCAGCCGGTCGATGACGCCACGGTCGAAATAGGTCACGTGGCAGGTGACGCCCTTGATTTTCGGATCGGCGATCGCCTCGATAACGATGTCATTGCCCATCCAGTCGACGCCGACCTTGCCAACAACCTGCGAATGCGCGAGCGCAGCTGGCAGAAGCACCAGCAGACCCGCAAACAAACCCGACAGCGTTTTCATCCTCATCGCACCTTCTCCGTTACTCTCGACTAGACATAGGTGGGAAAGCCGCTCAGGCAACCCGTGCGACGGGACGTTTTTTCATGCTGCATGGCTGGTAACCGGTGGCCGTCAGGCGGCCGGCGACCATGCCGATCCTGTCGGCCAGATCGCGGACATGCGCGACACCCAAGGCCCGCGCGGCGGCAAGAGAAGCGGCGGCGCAGACGACCGCGTCTTCGGCAGCATTGTGATGCACGAAACGCAGCTGGAGATGATGGGCAATGACATTGAGCTTGTGCGATACCAGCTCGGGCCAGACATGCCGGGCAATTTTGACGCTGCACAGATAGGAAAGATCAGGATAGGACTGGCGGTATTTGTCGAACGACGCCCGCATCACGCTGAAATCAAAGGCTGCGTTATGCGCGATCATCGTCGCGCCATTGATATCGTCGATGAATTCCTCCATCACCTCAGGAAATTCTGGCGCATCCTCGACATCGGCCGGCCGGATGCCATGAACCGCGATGTTGAACGGCGAAAACCGCATATCCCTGGGACGGATGAGACGTTCTTCCACACGAACGATCTGGCCGTCCTCTATCCACGCCAGACCGACGGAGCAGGCGCTGCCCCTCTCCTCATTGGCGGTTTCGAAATCGATGGCGATGGTTTTCAAGAGTGATTCCCGTTGTTCCCATCTGGCATAAACCGGATTGGCCTCAAAGAGAACCGGCCTCTCCCGAACGGGCTTCCAAAATCATCCAGTCGATGAACGCCGCGAGGTCGGGATTATCCATCGCGCGCCTGGGATAAACGATGAAATAGGCGAGCGTGCTCGCCACGTCCTTGCCGAATGGGGCAACCAGAGCGCCCTCCGCCAACTCGCGCGCAACAAGCGAGCGGCGCGTGAGCGCGACGCCGTGCCCGGCCTTGGCCGCATCCAGCGCGCCGTTGCTGTCGATGAAGACCGTACCACCCGATGGATCGACTTCAGGCGCTCCCGCCGCCTCCAGCCAGCGCCGCCACTCATTCCTGTTTTCATCATGCAGAAGTGGCACGGATGCCAGATCTCCAGGCTCGCGTAACGCACCATACTTCTCAAGCAATTGCGGCGAGCAGACTGGAAGCGTGCTGTCATCGATGAAGCGAACACTCTCCAGTCCCTCGTAACGGCCAAAGCCGTGTCTTACGGCAAGATCGACATTATCCCTGGCGAAATCGACCAGCCGATTCGTGACGCTGACGCGAACGTCGACATGTGCATGCTGCTGCTGAAACGCCGGCAGTCGCGGCATCAGCCATTGGATTGCAAACGTCGGCGTGCAGCTGAGCGTGATGGCCGTCACCTCGGACCGCGCCGTCAATTCTGCGGTTGCCTCGCGCATCATCCGGAAGGCAGTGCGAAGCGCGCCGTAATACCGCTCACCCTCCCGCGTCAGTTCGATGCTGCGCGGCCTTCGCGAAAACAGCTGAACCCCAAGCCGCGTCTCCAACTCCCGTATTTGCAGGCTGACCGCGCCGGGCGTGACGTTCAACTCATTGGCGGCGAGCGTGACACTGCGATACCGCGCTGCGGCTTCAAAGGCCTGCAGGCCCTTCAGCGAAGGAAGTTCGGCTGCCATAATTTAGCTCACCTCAATCATCACGCGAGAAACAATCGTTTGAATTAATCATAGAATACAGCGTAAATTGGCGCAACAGGACATGACATGGACGGTGAATCACACCGCCTTCCCTTAAGCTAAACTCAACCTGATTTCGGGTGGTCTGCGTCGATCGGCTTTGCGATCATGCACACACCAATGGTTCCGGAGAGATCACGATGGCAATACAGAAACAGATGGATGCCCGCGAATGGGCGATGCTCATGGCGCTTTCACTGCTGTGGGGCGGATCGTTCTTTTTCATCGGCGTTGCGGTCAAGGAGCTGCCGCCGGTCACCATCGTTGCGTTAAGGGTCACATTTGCCGCGACGGCCCTCCTAATCGTCTGCCGCATCATGGGTCTTCGCCTGCCGCGCGAAACAGCGGTGTGGCGCGCCTTCTTCGGAATGGGGCTGCTCAACAACATCGTTCCCTTCTGCCTCATTGTCTGGGGGCAGACGCATATTGCCAGCGGGTTGGCTTCCATCCTCAATGCCACGACACCGCTTTTCACCGTTATCGTCGCGCATTTTCTGACCGCCGACGAAAAGATGACCGGCAACAAGCTGGCCGGTGTCCTCATCGGCTTCGCCGGCGTGGCGACCATGATAGGGCCGGCAGCCTTTACAGGATCATCAGGGCTTTGGGGCCAGCTTGCCATTCTAGGCGCGGCCATATCCTATTCCTTCGCCGGTATTTTCGGCCGCCGCTTCAAGGCCATGGGGGTGCCACCGCTGATGACCGCCACCGGCCAGATTTCCTCCTCCACAATCATGCTAATCCCCGCCGCCCTTCTCATCGACAGGCCATGGACGCTCGCCATACCGAGCCTCGGGACCTGGGGCGCATTGATCGGCATCGCCCTGCTCTCAACGGCACTCGCCTACCTGATCTTCTTCCGCATTCTCGCCAGCGCCGGCGCCACCAACCTCGCGCTCGTCACCTTCCTCATCCCGGTCAGCGCCATCCTGCTTGGATCGCTGCTCCTTGGCGAGCAACTGGAGTTGAAACATTTCGCCGGCATGACTTTGATCGCCGCGGGGCTGGCCGCAATCGACGGCAGGTTGCCGGCAAAACTCAAGGGGCTGTTTCGCAGCGCCCCGGCTTGACAGACTTGAGGGCTAAAAGCATTCTGCCGCCATGATCGTCATACGCCAGAGACACACCCGTCACTATACCCTCACCGGCCACCCGGCAGGGTCAGGTATGTCGTTGCGTTAAGACGATAGACTTTCACCCTGCCAACACGAGCAGGGTTCGCATTCCTGCTCCTTCCAGGCCACGGAGACAGGCATGCAGAACGCCAAAATTGCCGATAATCAAGACGATGAATTTCAGTTGAGCGATGTCGTTCTGCGCGCTGCGCGCCTGGATGACGCCGAAGCGCTGACAGACATGTTCAATCTGCCCGGCGTCCGCCACGGCACGCTTCGTCAGCCGTTCCAATCGGTGGAGAAAACCCGAAAGGCCATGGAAAATCGTGGTCCGAACGATGTCGTCATCGTCGGCGAATGGCGTGGGAAGATCATCGCCAATGGCGGCCTTTATCGCCGGGCGGGGCGACAGGCACACATTGCCGATCTCGTCATCAGCATTCATGACGACTTCGCGGGCAAAAGACTGGGGTCGCATCTCCTGGCAACGTTGATAGACACCGCCGACAATTGGCACGATATCAAGCGAATTGAGCTCAACGTCTTCACCGACAACCTCCCAGCGATCAAGCTCTACGAAAAATTCGGCTTTGAACGCGAGGGCACCCTGCGCAACGACGCCTATCGCGACGGAAAATACGTCGATGCCCACGTCATGGCACGCCTTCGTTAGGCGTTCCGGCTCTCGATGTGATCGGCAAACACCTCCCGAATGGTCCGCCGCGACCATTCGGCCATCCTGTCGTTACCTCCGCGCTCCGCATCGAGGACGATCAGCGCTTTCCAGATCGCCCAGCCCCGCCCGCGCTGCCATGTCGCCTCATTCAGTGCGAGCGCGCGGCGAAAGACGCTCCGGCTTTCCCTGTCGAGAACGTTCCAGGCAAGGATGAGATCGGCAGAAGGATCGCCAACCCCGCAACTGCCGAAATCGATTACAGCCGACAGGCGGCCGTTCCTTAGCAGCAGATTGCCCTCGGCAATATCGCCGTGCACCCACACACCCTGCCGTTCCCAGCGGCTGGAAAGGGCAAGCTGCCATATCTCCATGGCGAGCGCCTGATCAATCTCGTCGGCAACCCGCGCCGCCGAAGCCTTCGCTTCGTCGTCATAGACCGCCAATGATCCCCCTCGGTGGAAATTATGCGCGCCAGCGGACGGTCCCTGCGAGGCGTCGATTTGCTGAAGGCCGTTCAGAAAGGACGCAACGTCGATCGCGACCTGCGATAGATCGACGTGCTGCAGATGCTGGGCAAGTGGCTCGCCTTCGAGCCATCGATAAACGGACCAGCTGAAAGGATACCCCTCTCCCGGCCGCCCTAGCGCCAGTGGCACAGGGATCGGAAAAGGCAGGTGCGGCCCAAGCTCCGGCAGCCACCGATGTTCCTTTTCCACCTGCGCACCATAGCGCGCGGCGCTCGGCATCCGGATCAGCATCTCGTCACCGAGGCGGAAGCTGCGATTATCCCAGCCGCTGAGCTCCACAGGCCGCACGTCCAGTGCAGCCCATTGCGGAAACTGGCCCGCGACCAGCCTCCTTACCTGCTCTACCGTAACGACGATGCGGTCATCCATCCTGTGCTTCCCGTCTCAGGCGCAAAGCTCTACCGATAGAGGACAACATTGCCATGACAGCGTCAGCCGCCAATCAGCGCCAGCCACTCATCCTCGTCCATGGTCTGTACGCCGAGTTCGATTGCCTTGGCCAGCTTGGAGCCGGCGCCGGGCCCCGCCACGAGAATATCCGTCTTCTTCGACACCGATCCGGCCACTTTTGCGCCAAGGCTTTCTGCGCGCGCCTTCGCCTCGTCGCGGGTGAATTTCTCCAGCGAACCGGTAAACACGACCGTCTTGCCGGCAACCGGGCTACCTTCCGTCGAGGGCCTTTCGGCCTCCCTGGGCCGCAGCTCGCGCATCAGCCGGTCGATGACATCGAGATTGCGCGGCTCCTTGTAGAATTCCACGATGGCGCGCGCCACCACCTCGCCGATGCCGTCGATGCTGTTGAGTTCAGCCCAGGCATCGCTCGCCGGGTCAGCCGCCGCCTTCATGCCCTCTTCGAAATGCTCGTAGGTACCGTAGGAACGGGCCAGAAGCTTCGCCGTCGTCTCGCCGACGTGCCTGATGCCAAGGGCAAAAATCAACCGGTTGAGATCGATCTCGCGGCGCGCGTCGATGGCGTCGAACAGCTTCTTAACGCTCACCTTGCCGAAACCGTCGATATTCTCAAGCTTGGTGAGGTGTGAAGCCTCCTGCCGGGTCTTCAGCGTAAAAATGTCAGGCGCCGTCTTGATCGAAAGTGCCGGATCATCGCTTTCGAAGAAGAAGTCTATCTGTTTGGTACCGAGGCCTTCGATATCAAAGGCATTGCGCGAAACGAAATGCTTCAGATGTTCCACGGCCTGAGCCCGGCAGACGAAGCCGCCCGTGCAACGCGTGACCGAATCGAGCTTGCCGGTCTTCTCATTCCGCTCCCGCACGGCATGGCTGCCGCAGACCGGGCATTTTTGCGGAAAGGCATATTTTCCGGCATTAGCCGGGCGCTTGTCCAGAAGCACGTCCAGCACCTGCGGAATAACGTCGCCGGCGCGCTGGACGATCACTGTGTCGCCGATGCGGATATCGTGATCCTCAGGGCGAATCCGCTCGCCATTATTGCCGATACCTTCAATGTAGTCGGCATTGTGCAGCGTTGCGTTTGTCACGACGACGCCGCCGACGGTGATCGGCGTGAGACGCGCCACCGGCGTCAGGGCACCGGTCCGTCCCACCTGGATTTCGATATTCTCCACCGTTGTAAAAGCCTGTTCGGCCGGAAACTTGTGCGCCGTCGCCCAGCGCGGGCTGCGGGAGCGAAAACCCAGACGCTCCTGAAGATCGAGCCGATCGACCTTGTAGACAACGCCGTCGATATCGTAATCGAGATCAGGACGGGCAACGCCGATTTCATGATAATGCTCAAGCAATTGCTCGGCTGATGTGAATCGTTTCATCAGCGGATTGACCGGGAATCCCCATTCCCGGAATTTCCCGACAATGCCGTATTGCGTATCCGCGAGCCGCGTCGTCTGCCCGCCATTGGAGACCTCACCCAGCGCATAGGCAAAGAACCGCAGCTTGCGTTTCGCCGTCACATTGGGGTCCAGCTGCCGGAGCGATCCGGAGGCTGTGTTGCGCGGGTTGACGTAAGTCTGCCTGCCTTCGGACTCCATCTGGGCGTTGAGCGCCAGAAAGTCGCTCTTGGCCATGTAGACCTCGCCGCGAACCTCGACCACATCAGGCGCACCCGATGGCAGGGTGTTTGGGATTTCCTTGATGGTCTTGATATTCGCCGTGACGTTCTCACCCGTCGTGCCATCGCCCCGCGTCGCGGCGGTCTTCAACCTGCCGTTCTCGTACCGGATGGACATGGACAACCCATCGATCTTTGGCTCGGCAGTAAAGGCAATCGAATCGTCAGGCACATGACCGAGGAAGCGATAGACCGAGCTGACGAAATCCCGCACGTCCTCCTCGGAAAACGTATTGTCGAGTGACAGCATCGGTCGCGCATGAACGATGGGCGCAAAAGTCGGGAGGGGGGTGAAACCCACCTTTTTTGACGGGCTGTCGGCCCGCACCAGCGCCGGAAAAGCCGCCTCTATCGCATCGTTGCGCCGCTTCAGCGCATCATACTCAGCGTCCGAGATCTCCGGCGCATCCTTGCCGTGATAAAGCGCATCATGGCGGGCAAGCTCCGCTGCCAGAAATGCAAGCTCGGACGAGGCTTCAAGCTCGGTCAGCGTTTCGACGGGTTTCTGGTCTTTCGACATGGAAGAAGCCTCATAGATGAATCTGCAATGCTTTTAGCGAATTATTGCCGAACGCAAAACCATCCTCGCTTCTCATCGCACGAGAATCCGCTATTCTGGGCATCCGGATGAAACACTTGCCGGAGCCCCCGAATGGACGTCACCACACTTCTTGCCTTCGCAGCGGCCTTCTTTGTCTTTGCAGCCAGTCCGGGACCGGACAATATGACGATCGTCGCCCGGACAATCACCCATGGCGCCGCCTCGGGTATTGCCTATGGCGCCGGCACCGTTGCCGGCATCTTGATCTTCCTGACACTCGCAGCCTTCGGCTTGTCGATTCTCGCGGCCGAAATGGGGACGGTGATGGCGGTGTTGCGCTATGGCGGCGCTGCCTATCTGATCTGGATGGGCTATAAGCTCTGGACAGCCGAGCCAGTCGTCCCCGATCTGCAGCCGGTAAGGGACAGACGTGGCCTGCTGTCGATTTTCGCCACGGGAACCGCCCTTAACCTCGGCAATCCCAAAATGCCGCTGTTTTACGTCGCACTCCTGCCGAACGTGGTCGGTACGTCATTGACGGTCAATCACCTCCTGGCGCTCGCATCCGTCATCATCGTCGTGGAAACAGTCGTGATAGGCGGCCACGTGTTGCTGGCGGTGCGCGCAAGAAAAATGCTGCGCGAGCCGAGGATCGTCCGCAGGGTGAACCGCACCGCCGGTGGTGTCATGATTGGCTCTGGTGTGGCAATAGCCGTCAGCCGTTAGTC